>JAYURR010000057.1:0-5681 GCA_043756605.1 Chitinophagaceae bacterium | reverse complement strand
GCAGAGCCAGAAGAGCAGAGTATTGGTATTATACACTGTTTAGTGTGATAATCAGTATTATACTAACGTTTATTGATGCCGCTATTGGCTCAACTGTGGGTATTATTGGTCTTATATTTTCCTTTGGCACTATTGTGCCTTCCATTGCTGTGGGGGTAAGGCGCATGCATGATGTGGGAAAAAGCGGCTGGTTTATATTAATCCCGATTTATAACCTGATACTTTTCTGCACAAATGGAGATACGGGTACAAACGAATATGGTACAGATCCAAAAGGAGATCCCCTTGATGATGATATTAAGGCAATTGGTACAGAAGAATAAAAAAGCAGCAACTTGTTATAATAAAAATCCTGTAATTTTTGACTTACAGGATTTTTTTAGTTTTAATTAAAGAATAAAATTACTCATGCTGGGCGTCATTGTTCAACTCCTTATTTCCTGGCTCATTATCTGGCTTTTTGAAAAAAGCAGTTTAAAATTTCTTGGTTTTTATCCAACCAAAAAAAGATTGATTGGCTTTGCAGTATTTTTTATTGTTACTGCTATTTGTTGTTCTTCTTATTTTTTTATGCGGATGCTTTTTGCCAAGCAGCATTGGGAGCTAAACCCCAAACTAACCGCCAACCTGGTTTTAACAGGCATTTGGTGGAATGTAAAATCGGTTTTGTTTGAAGAGCTGATCTTCAGAGGCGTTGTGTTTTATATCCTGATAAAAAAATGGGGGCATACAAAAGCCATTATCATTTCGGCAATTGCTTTTGGAATATACCATTGGTTTTCACAAGGCAGTCTTGGTAATCCTGTACAAATGGGCATTACATTTCTTATTACCGGAATAATGGGATTGGTTTATGCTTATGCATATTCAAAAACATTTTCATTGTATTTTCCCATTGCTATACATTTGGGATGGAATTTAACCAGCAGTGTTATTTTTAGTAATAGTGTTATTGGCAACCAGTTTTTTACACAAGTAAAGCCGGTGCCAGAAGTGCAGGTAGGATATTTTATTTTTTTCTGTATTAGATTTATTCCGTTGCTGAGTGCATATCTCATAAACTATTTTATGTTGAAAAGGATGAAGCAAGAATCTATTCCGACCCATCCACAATCTCTCCATAATCAATAACCAGTTCTTCGCCCTGTTTAATATCACTTATTGCTTCAAAAAATTCTCCATCATTAATGGAAATAATATTTGGTGTGCCAGCATGATTTAAAAAATTTACCAGGTCCATCTTTTTAAAACCATAATCGGGTACAAAATAATTTTCATCATCGTACAGGCAATAGTTTTCTATCAATGCCTTTGCATGTGCCGGTAGTTTTTCAACTTCGGTTTTGGTAATGGGTATCCATTGTTCTTGCTCGTTGGCTTTGCTAAACATGCTGCGGCAGCCTTTGGGTATATCCTGCAAAGCAAACACGCCAATACCTTCAATGGGCGAGGGCTTTATCATTACCCAGGTATTGCCTGCCAATTCGTTTAATAGTTCTTTTTTGGTCATGATTTATTTTGTTGTATAAAACCCTGCACAATAAAATATTGTGCCGCACAATAAGTAAGCATTATTAAAATGCCGGCATAAGCAAAGGGCTGATAAAATTTATTAATGGCAAGCAAAGAATCGGAAATTACAAATACTGCAGCTCCCAGTAAAAAATAAATGGCAGACTTTCTGTTTGCTTTTAAAAAGATGTGCAGGCTGCAAAGCAACATGGTGCAAATAATGGCTGCGTAAACAATTACCGGTAATTTTAAATTTCCAAGATGAGGATATAGCTGCCACACCAACGTAATGCCATAACCCAAAACCAATGCAATTAAAATGGGTTGTTTTTTTAAAAGAGAAATATCAGCAGATTTTATCCTCAAAAAATAAATGATGTAAAAAACATGCGTGGTTAAAAAACTGGCTAAGCCAAAAATAAAAAAGAGGGCAAACTTATATTCAAATAATAAAAACACATCGCCCATCCACGAAAAAAATAAACCAATCATTAATAATTGTTTGCCGGGTAAAGTTGATTTTGTAAATAGCAGCAACAGCAGCAATGCCGGTACAAGCAATGGTTTGGCAATAAAATGGAGTATTTCTATGTTGGCAGCTATGCCAGCAACATCAACAAGCGTTAATACCCAAAATGCAATGGCCAATTTTTTTTGAACCGGTTGCTGCATAATATTTTTATATTTTGGGTTATAAGATTTTATTGCAGTTCTATAAATCCTTTGCCCGAATAATAAAACCTGTTGAGCGAATCTTTAATATACGCCGTATCGGATAACGGCAGCGTGAAGGGCTCGGCTAATGCATAAGTAACCGAATCTTTTTTAAACATAATTACTTTATGGTTTCTGGCCGTTAAAACATTCATACGGGCAACTGCGGCTGCAGAATCAATTGTTTTTAAAAATACTACCTTAAATGTGTAGCCATCAACTGCGGCTGCAGGTATGGCCGGCTTTAATGTAGCCGTATCATTTTTTGGATTATTTACAGTGGCAGTATCTGTATTTACAACAGCGGTTTCAGCAGGTGTGCTGTTGTTCTTTGTTAAAAAATACCAGGCCGTTGCAGCAATTAAACCCATTGCAATAACAGTACCGGCAATCATCATTCCTTTTTTATTACCGCCTTCGGTTTTTTTTGTTTCCGATGCAAAAGAGATTTCGGGATTAACTGCTTTTTCTTTTAAAGCCACGGCTGAGGTTTCCAGTTTTGCATGAAAAGTATGGCCTTTTGTAAACTCCAGTTCGTTCTGCTGGGTTTTAACAAGCATGCCAATACCATCAATTTTAAATGGCTTGCCAATATTTAAAAACTGTTTACCCAGTACCAGGTAACTATCCAGATCTGCAGCAGCAAGCGATTTCATTTTGCGGCTTTGCTGTACGATGTAATCAATCAAAGCTTCATCTTCAACGGCTTTGGCATTATATTGAAAAGTAATGGCATTATCAGGAATTTCTGCATCCTTGTCATTTTCTTTAGGCATCACAAAATCATCAGATAAGGTAAAAGTTCCCATCCCTTGTAATCTAACTTCTTTGTTATTGTAAAAATGCTGTACCAGCAGTTGTTCTATTTTCATGCAGAATATTTAGGCAAGACAAACCTACAAGATATTCACTACATAACAAAGTCCTGCAAAATTGCATTAGTTTTGTACGATGCTTTCCGAAAAAGATAAAGAATTTATGATTTATTGGGAAAAGGTGAGGGATGCCCGGAAAACTTTTTCTGTTAAGCTTACTTCGGGCCTGCCAATGGCAGCTTTGTTTAGTGTACCGATTCTGCTTTTTATTACAGTAATTTATCTTTTTTTTCCGGAATGGTACACCAAGGTATCTGCCAGGTTACCAGGTTCTGTTTCCACCATTGTAATTGCTGTGATAATCTGCATGTTCTTTTTTTCTTTTTTTCGGATGCAGTACAAATGGGAAATGAACGAACAGCTTTACCAGGAATTAAAAAACAAAGAGCATAAACAAAACGGATTATCTTAAAACAAAATACAAACATTTAAAAAATGAACAAAAAGTATCTTTTAATTATTGCCTTTGCGGCATTATCTTTTGTAGTAAACAGTTGCGGAAAAGATTCTGGCATCGAAAACAATTGTGTTTCAAACAATACCGGTGTTCCAACGGCAGCTGAAGTTGCATCGCTGCAATCGTATATTACGGCAAATAGTTTAACGGCCACGCAGCACCCCGATGGATTTTTTTACCGCATTGTTGCCGCCGGTAGCGGTGCTACGCCAACACTGGCTTCAACCGTTACTTTTAAATATACCGGCAAATTAATGAACGGTAATATTTTTGATCAGAGTACAACCGGTATTACTTTTCCTTTAAATCAACTGATTTTGGGCTTTAGAAAAGGGCTTCCACTGATTCAAAAAGGCGGTTCCATCATTTTATATTTACCACCATCGTTGGGTTATGGTTGCCAGGCAGTAAGTGGTATTCCTCCGGGTTCTAACCTGATTTTTAATGTGGAACTTACGGATGTGCAATAAATAAAAAATTTATTTTGAGTCACGAAGCTATCTCTGTTTTTGATATGTTTAAAATAGGTGTGGGGCCATCAAGCAGCCATACACTTGGGCCGTGGCGTGCCGCACAGCAATTTACCAATGCTTTAATTGAAAATAATTTGCTGAACCGGGTAAAAGCAATACGTATTTTATTATACGGCTCATTAGCCAAAACCGGTATTGGGCATGGTACCGATATTGCAGTACAATTAGGTTTAAGCGGCGATGATCCGGTAACTTTTGATGTAAATAATATTGATGCAAAAATTGCCGATATTAAACTGATGAAAAAAATACTCATTAGTGGTAAACACGAAATTGATTTTAATCCCGCAGAAGATATTGAATTTTTAATGGGCGAATCCTTACCATTTCATCCTAACGCTTTAAGCTTTTTAGTGGAGCTTGATAATGATGAAAACTTTGCAGAAACTTTTTATTCCATAGGTGGAGGTTTTGTGGTTAAAGAAGGAGAGGAGAAGCCGTCAACATCCGATGTGCATCTTCCTTTTCCCATCAACACATCTAACGAATTACTGCACTGGTGTATGAAAACCGGCTTAAACATAAGCGATGTGGTTATCGAAAATGAAACCGCCTGGCGTACAGAAGCCGCTACCAAAGCAGGTTTACTCAATATCTGGCGGGTGATGAAGGAGTGTATTTACCGTGGCTGCCATGTTACCGGTATTTTGCCCGGCGGACTGCAGGTAAAGCGCCGGGCAGCCAGCCTCAACGAAAAATTAATGAATGGCAAAACCTACACTGATTACAATAGCTGGCTTGCATTGGTAAAACAAGGTGGCAATAATTTTACTTATATTTTAGATTGGGTAAGTTGTTTTGCCCTGGCGGTGAATGAAGAGAATGCAAGTTTTGGAAGGGTAGTAACTGCACCAACAAATGGCGCTGCAGGTGTTATACCGGCTGTGCTACAATATTATATTGCTTTTTGTGATGGAGATAATGATGAAAAAATAATTCAGTTTATGCTCACTGCTGCGGAGATTGGCAGCATTTTTAAAAAAGGTGCAACCATATCTGCGGCCATGGGTGGCTGTCAGGCAGAGATTGGTGTTAGCAGCGCTATGGCTGCGGCAGCACTTACCGAGTGTTTGGGCGGCACACAGCGCCAGGTTTTAATGGCTGCCGAAATTGCTATGGAGCATCACCTTGGTATGACCTGCGACCCCATTGGTGGCCTTGTACAGGTGCCCTGCATAGAACGAAATACCATGGGTGCTATAAAAGCCATTACCGCCAGCCAGCTTGCTATGCAGAGCAGTCCGGATTATGCCAAAGTAAGTTTAGATGGTGTTATAAAAACGATGTGGCAAACTGCGTTGGATATGAATCATAAATACAAAGAAACGGCCGATGGTGGCCTGGCGGTGAATGTACCGCTGAGTTTGAGCGAGTGTTAAACCCCCTCCGCTCCCTGAATGGGGAAATTACCACCTCATCGTTGTAATTGCTTTATGTATCTTAAAATAATGTTTCTTTGAATTTCTTACTACCAGGTTCCCCCTTCAGGGGGCGGAGGGCGTTTTATTTTATCCAGTTAAACTCATACGCCAGTGCAGGCTTTTGATCACGGCCGGCAATATTGCGGTAACGCTCTGGTAATTTCATTAA
>JAYURR010000056.1:0-2093 GCA_043756605.1 Chitinophagaceae bacterium | reverse complement strand
AAAGCTTCTATATGTGGAATGATTTCTGAAAGTTCCATGCCCCTATCCCCTAAAGGGGTATATGTTTTATGTTATAAAAAATGTTTTTCCTGTTCCCCTCATCCTGAGCGTAGCCGAAGGACAGGGGGTTAGGGGGTTGTATTAACCTTGCAACGCCGCTGCACCACTTACAATCTCCGTTAATTCGGTTGTAATGGCAGCCTGTCTTGCACGGTTGTAGCTAATCTTTAATGATTTTAATAATTCGTTTGCGTTATCGCTTGCTTTGTCCATGGCCGTCATACGGGCACCATGCTCACTTGCATTGGCATCCAGCGTAGCTTTAAACAATTGCGTGTTTAATATCTTAGGCATCAGCTCGGCAATCAAAACATTTTTATCGGGTTCAAAAATGAAGTCAGCATTTTTCTGTCCTTCTGTTTTGGCAACTTTTGATACGGGTAAAAACTGCTCGGCAACAAAACTTTGAGTAGCTGCATTTTTAAATTCACTATAAATCAATTCTACTGCATCTATTTCTTTATTAGCAAAAGCATCCATGGCATGCTTTGCAGCAGTTTGTACTTTATCAAAACTTAAACCGGTAAAAATATCCCAGTATTGGTTAACTACTTTAAAGCCGCTTTTTGTAAAACTTTCGTAACCTTTTTTACCAATGGGTAAAATTTGTACTTTTCCTTTTGCAAACTGTTCTGGATATTTTTCTGCAATAACCTGCTTGGCCAGTTTTATCAGGTTACTGTTGTAACCACCGCATAAACCACGATCGCTGGTAACTACAATAATCATTGCATTTTCAACCGGGCGCTCAGCAGCCAATGCCATATTTACATCACCATCGCTGTTACTTACAATATTGCTCAGCATTTCCTGCAGCTTTTGTGCATAAGGGCGCATTTGTGTAATGGCATCCTGGGCACGGCGAAGTTTTGCTGCACTCACCATTTTCATGGCTTTGGTAATCTGCTGTGTACTCTGCACACTCTTAATCCGGTTACGAACCTCTTTTAATGCACCACTCATAGTAATATTCTGGTTAAATTAATAGTAACTGTACCGATAGCTATCGGAACTTTTAGGGTGGCAAAGGTATAAGAAAATGGGCAATTCGCAATTGGCAAATAGCAATTTTAAACTAACATGTTTTATACTTAGAATTTGGGTGGAGGTTTTGCTTGAACCACAATAGTGCATAGTAAACAATAGAAAACACATAGGCCTATGTTGAGTCCTATGTGGTTAACAACTAAAACTAAAATTTAGGTGGAGGCCCCATTCTTCTGATATCCATTCCCGGCCCCTGTACAGTTTGCCCTGCAAATCTCTGCAAACGGTAAGTAAATGTGGCCATAAAATACCGGGTAAGGCGGTTTGTACGGGTATCAAAAATTGACGGGCCGCTTACATTACGGCTGATATTAGTGTTTTGGTTAAACAAATCGAAAGCAGCCAGCCTGATGATGCCGTTCTTCTTTTTAAATAGTTGCTTTTCCAAAGAAGCATTCATGATGGCCAGATTTCCATTTACACTGCTGGCCAAACCCGAATTAATGGTATAATCAAAATCATATTTCAATACCAGGGTTTTGGTAATATTCAGGTTCATATTGCTGCTCAATGTCCATGCATTGCTTGTGGTATTTTGAAAGCCGGTTAAAGTTTTACCATCGGCACTTTTAAAAGCATTATCATTTAAGCTATAGCTGACGCCGGTACCCAACTCCAGTATTTCTTTGTAGTTGTACTCAAAATTAAAGCCCTGGGTAATTATCCAGTTGTTGCCGTTAATTTTACGACGGTTAAGATTTTGCTCCAGCGAATTGCCAATGATACGCACACTATCTGTTAAACTGATATTATGATTGAAGTTTAAACTGCCATTGAATGTTAAAACATATTTTCGGTTTTTGTATGGCTTTGAATAAGCATAAAAACCTAAAACATTGTAATAGCCATTCACGTTTTCAGGAATAGAAATGACTGAACCAAGACTGTCACGCCGGGCTGTTTTATTTACAATCTGATTGCGGATGGTGCTGAAAGTTAAGTTGGTAAAAATCACTTTGCCGGTTACAAAATTAAAGTTGTTGTAA
>JAYURR010000055.1:0-17436 GCA_043756605.1 Chitinophagaceae bacterium | reverse complement strand
TAGCACCAATAAAGCCCTGGGTAATTACAATGTCAAATTCTGTAAAAAGCGGTTCAATATCTGCTTTTACTTTTTGCTGTGTAAAGTTCCAGTTAATGTAAGCATCTCTAAAATTATCATCAGTACGCACAATATCCCTTACATCAACCCATTTATTTTTAATGCCAATTTCGTTTAAATAAATACTTACCAAAGCGGTGCTTAGCAGTTCGCCGCAGCAAACAATCTGATCGTAATAATAATCGTATTCCCTTACCGGCTTATCGTGCAGCAACCATTCTACCTCAGTAAAAAAATCTTTTAACTGGTTTTCGGCCTGTTGCCAGTTAAGGGTTATCAGGTATTTAAGTGTGTTTAAATGAGCATCTTTTACCTGCTCAAAAAGTTTTAAAGCATCGTCTTTTCTTCCATCAAAAAAAGCATCCACTACTTTCTCCAAAGCATTGGTGGTTTTGCCCATGGCAGATATAATGATGAGTAATTTTTCGCCTTTAAACGATGTAATAATGTTACCGGTATTTGTAATTCTTTCAACAGAGTTGATACTGGCACCTCCAAACTTAAAAACCTTCATAATTATAATTTGCTAATTTGCTGATGTGCTGATTTGCTAATGAAGATACAGCTCAGTAATTATTGTTAAATGCTTATTTTTGATTGCAAATTTAACGCCGACAGAAATAGAAAAAAAACTTGCTTATGAATACTAACCGCCGCATACAAACCTTAGATGAATTTACCATTCAGCAAATGCGTGATTTTCCCAATGCCACCGGCGAATTATCGGGCCTGTTGCGTGATTTGGGCCTGGCTGCAAAGCGTGTTAATGTAGAGGTAAATAAAGCCGGACTGGTTGATATTCTGGGTGATGAAGGCAGCATTAATGTGCAGGGCGAAGAAGTAAAAAAAATGGATGTATTTGCCAATAACCAGTTTATGGGTGTGTTGAAACATGGTATAAGCTGCGCCGGTATTGGGAGTGAGGAGCTGGATGATATTGTTGTTTTTGATGATCCGGTGAGCAATAAAAGCAAATATGTTTGTCTGTTTGATCCGCTGGATGGCAGCAGCAATATAGATGTGAATGTTTCCATCGGAACCATCTTCAGTGTATTTAGAAGAGTGAGCGAACTGGGCAAACCCGCCACCAAAGCCGATTTTTTACAACAAGGCAGCAAACAGGTTGCAGCCGGTTATGTAATTTACGGTTCATCTACCATGTTTGTATATGCAACACGCAGGGGCGTAAATGGTTTTACTTTAGATCCTTCTATTGGTGAGTATTCTTTAAGTCATCCGGATATTAAATGCCCCGAAACTGGTAAAATGTATTCTGTTAATCATGGTAACTTTTTTCAGTACGAAGAAGGTGTTAAGCAATACATAACTGCCTGTCAGAAAAAAGATAAAACCAACGGCGGCCCTTACACCCAGCGTTATATTGGCAGTATGGTTGCCGATGTGCATCGCAATTTAATTAAGGGCGGCATTTTTATGTATCCCGCCACTACCGGTAAACCAGGAGGTAAATTAAGATTGCTGTATGAGTGTAATCCGTTTGCTTTTATTGTAGAAAAAGCCGGCGGATTGGCAACCGATGGCATAATACCCATACTGGATATTCAACCAACCGAACTGCATGAAAGAACACCGTTTTTTATTGGCAGTAAACTGATGATGGAAGAGATGGATAAATATTATAAAGGAGAATTAAAAGTGAATAAAGAATGAACACAATTATTATAGTAAAAGATCTGGTAAAAAATTACGGCAGCTTCAATGCTGTAAAAGGCATTTCGTTTGATGTGTATGAAGGAGAAATATTCGGCTTGCTAGGCCCCAATGGTGCCGGTAAATCTACCACGCTGGAAATTATTGAAACGCTTCGCCAGAAAACAAGCGGCCAGATTACCGTGTGCGGAATGGACCTGGATAAAGAACCAGGCAACATAAAAAAGATTATCGGAGTGCAATTGCAATCCTCGGGTTATTACCCCGGGCTTAATTTAGTACAGTTGATACAGTTGTTTGCCGGGCTTTACAACGAAGATATAAATCCGCTTGAATTATTGCATTTGGTTAACCTGACAGAGAAGGCAAAAAGTAAATTTAAAGATTTAAGTGGCGGACAAAAGCAACGTTTTTCCATTGCCACCACTTTAATAAACAAACCCAAAATTGTATTTTTAGATGAACCTACCACCGGGCTCGATCCGCAGGCCAGGCGCAACTTGTGGGATCTTATAAAAAACATACGGGCAAATGGTACCACTGTTATAATTACCACACATTATATGGACGAAGCTGAGCAACTTTGCGACCGCATTGCCATTATGGATGAAGGCAAAATTATATCGCTTGATAGTCCGGATAAGATGATAGACGACCTGGTAGCTACAGGTTTTGAACGCCCCAAACAGGTAAAAGCCGCCAACCTGGAAGACGTTTTCATACATTTAACAGGTAAGGACATGCGGGATGAGTAAAAAATCCGTTTATTTGCATCCCGATAGCTATCGGAAAATTTTTTACAATAAATATATACAAATGAAAAAAGTATTACTTGGGTCTGTTATTTTATTATCTGTTTCTTTTGCGGTTACTGCACAAAAAGGCGCTAAAACCACTGCAAAGCCTGCTGCTAAGGCAACTGTAAAAACAACTGCTGGCGGCACTGTAAAATTTAAAAATTTGCTGGATAGTTTCAGCTACGCTGCCGGTTATAATGTTGCATCCAACATGCAGGCACAGGGTATTAACCAACTGAATACCGCCATGATGACGAAAGGAATTGAAGATGTATTTAAAAAAAATCCGGCTTTGTTAACACAGGAACTGATAAACTCCTGTATGCAACGCCAGCTTGATATTTTTGCATTGACAAAAGGTGCCGAAGCAAATAAAAAGGGCCAAGCTTTTTTAGATGCAAATAAAAAACGCAAGGAAGTTATAACAACCCCAAGCGGTTTACAATACGAGGTTATTAAAAATGGCGATGCCAACTCGCCCACTCCAAAAGGGGTAGATACGGTTGTTGTAAATTACAGGGTAGCGTTGTTTGATGGTGAAGATGTTGAAAATAGTTTTAAAAGCGGCCAGCCCGCTGTGTTTCCGGTAATGGGAGTTATAAAAGGATGGATAGAAGTGTTGCAGCTAATGCGCAAAGGCGATCATTGGAAAGTGTATGTGCCAAGCGAACTTGCTTATGGTGCTGCAGGTAATGGCGCTGCCATTCCACCTTTTTCTACTTTGAAGTTTGAAATTTCGCTGGAAGATATAAGACCAGCAAAATAAAAAACGTTGGTATCGATAAGTTCTTTGCAAATAATCAAAGGGGTTTTTTCTCAGCTTCGCTGCCAAAAAAGTTTAGCCACGAAGGCACCAAGGCACTAAGTTTTAAAAATGCTACGCATTTTTAATTTGTGTCTTTGAGTCTTGGTGGCTAATCAATTTTTAAAAAAAAAATTGTTTACAACCTTTTTAAGTATTTGTATAACCATAAACAGAAAGCGGTTTTTAGTGAGATACATTTCTAAACACAACACCGTAAATAATGAATGAAGATTTAAGATACCCGATAGGTAAATATATTGCTCAGCCATTCTCCGAAAAATTGTTAGGAGAATGGCTGACTGATATTAAAAACCTGCCACAGCATTTAGAAAATGCTGTTTTAAATTTAGATGAGGCACAGTTAAATTCTGTTTACAGACCTGAGGGCTGGACATTAAAACAAGTGGTACACCATGTTGGCGACAGCCATATAAATGCCTACACCCGTTTTAAACTTGGCCTTACAGAAGGTATGCCAACCATAAGGCCTTATGATGAAATGGCCTGGGCCGAAATGAACGACACTAAAAATCTGCCCATCAATATTTCTTTAACGCTGTTGCATGCCCTGCACATTCGCTGGTACGAAATTTTGCTGCATCTCACCCAAGCAGATTTTAACAGAACCATATTTCACCCGGAGCATAAAAAAGAAATGACACTTTGGTATTTGCTGGGCATGTATGCCTGGCATGGAAGGCACCATACGGCGCATGTAACATCTTTAAGAGAGAAAATGGGCTGGTGAATGCGGCGTTAATCCGTTAATTGGTTAATTGGTTAATTGGTTAATCAGTGGGGAGTATGCCACCTGAAACAGAGATTAAAATAAACAGACTGTTTATACGGATTAACCAATTAACGGATTAACCGATTAACGTGTTTTCGGGTTAACATATTAACGTATTAACGGATTAACTTTATCATGAACTGGAAAAAAATCTCGACCGAATATATCAGCAATCATATTTATTTTACTGCACGTAAAGATGTTTGCCAAATGCCAAACGGTACCATGGTAGATCCGTATTTTGTGGTGGAGCTGCCAGAATCTGTCTGCGCCATGGCACTTACCGAAACCAATCAAGTGATATTGGTAAAACAATATCGTCATCCTATTGAGCAAACCATTTTAGAATTACCCGGCGGTTTTGTTGATAAAGGCGAAACACCTGAAACTGCCATTGCACGTGAGTTGCAGGAAGAAACCGGTTACAGCTTTACCAATTTTTATTATGTAGGCAAAACAGCAGCCAACCCTGGCGTGCTTAATAATTTCACCAGCCTTTACCTGGCAACCGGTGGTAAAAAAGTTGCAGAACAGCAATTAGATTTTAACGAAGAAATAGAAATAAAATTTTTTTCGCTGAACGAGGTGAGGGAGATGTTGATGAATAATCAGATTATACAGGCCATGCATGCAACCTGCTTGTTTTATGGGTTTGGTAAATTAGATGCATTAAAAAATGAAGGCCAAAGTAAAAATTTTTAAAAGAAACATTAAGAAAATAAAAGCACGATTTATATAATTATAGCCTTACCCAAATCATCTCCATTTATTTGCTAATTTAGCTTAAAGCCATGTTTAGGGCGCATTTCAGCCCAACACTTTAATCACTTTTAAGTTGGGGGTAATTACATTTTTTAATTTTTGTAACACTAAATGTAAAGCAGCAATAACCTTATTTATTAAATTTTGAAAGATGGAATCTACAAAAGTATTACCTGTATATGCTAAACTTACTCTGATTATTCTGGGTTTGGTTGCATTTTTTTACATCCTCTATATTGGTCAGGATATTTTGGTACCCCTCATTTTTGCCACCATCATTGCCATATTGCTAAACCCGGTTGTAAATTTTTTATGCAGAAAAGGGATGAATAAAGTGGTGGCAATAATGCTGGTACTTATTATTGCACTCATCATCATCGGCACACTAATGTATTTTATAGGTTCACAGGTAAGTACGTTTAGCGAAACCGTACCGCAATTAAAGCAAAAAGTTTCCCTAATGTTTAACGACATTATTGATTGGGTATCTCAAAAATTTAATATTGGCAAACCAAAAATTGCAGCCTGGGTTGATAAAACAAAAGGAGAGGGGCTTAACAACAGTTCATCCGTTATTGGCGAAGCAGTAGGAACCATTGGAGGCGTATTGGTTATGGTTTTTTTATTGCCGGTGTATATTTTTATGATATTGTTTTACAAACCATTACTGCTTGAATTTATAGCAAGATTATTTCAGCGTGATAAACATAAAATTGTTGCCGAAGTTTTAATGGAAACAAAAGTGCTTATACAAAGTTACCTGGTAGGTTTGCTGCTGGAAGCCGCACTGGTGGCCACACTAAATACAGCAGCACTGCTCATCATCGGCATTAAATACGCCCTGCTGATAGGCTTCATTGGTGCACTGCTCAATATCATTCCTTACATTGGCGGCCTGGTTGCCATATCCATTCCCATGCTGCTGGCCATTGCCACCAAACAACCCATTGATGCCCTGTGGGTTTTTATAGCATACATTATTGTGCAGTTTATTGATAACAATTTTTTTGTACCCAAAATTGTGGCCAGCAAAGTAAAAATCAATGCACTGGTTTCTATAATTGTGGTACTCATCGGCGGGGCGCTCTGGGGCATTTCAGGCATGTTCCTCTCTATTCCCATTACTGCTATCATTAAAGTTATATTCGATCGTATTGAAAAATTAACCCCCTTTGGGTTTTTGCTGGGCGATAACCAGCCGGAAATAGGCAAAGCCATTTTTAATTTTAAGTATCCAATAAAGAAGGCGAAGCCGAAGGTTTTAAAAGCGGTTGAATAATATTATACTGTCAGCCTGAGGCACTCATAAAAAAAATTAAGCTCTTTGCAAATTACAAGATTTTTTTTCTCAGCTTCGCTGCGAAAAGAGGTTAGCCACAAAGGGCCAAAGGCACGAAATAGAAAAATGCTACGCATTTTCCTTTGTGCCTTCGAGTCTTTGTGGCTAAATTCAATTTTTTATAAAATTGAATTTCAATGCCTTAAGATACTTGTCATTAGCAGCTTGTCAAAGGCGGGTTCATTCGGCATACTGGCTTCTAAAAGGTTAGCCTCTGCAGTACCAAAATAAAAAAAGCCGCCTTTATTTAAGCGGCTTTAATAAATACTTTACTGCTGGGTTACACTTTAGGTTTTTTAGGTGCCCGCTTTTTCCTTTCAGCTTTACGGGTGCCACCTGCCATTTCGTACTGGCTGCTGTTTTTGGTGTACTTAAACCCCACGCCAGATAACATCCGTTCGTTCAGGTCTTTTACTTCCTGCAAGCTTGCAATGCATTGGTTGTACAGGTCATCCACCGTGCTTAGTACCTTATTATAATTTGCCAGGTGGCCCGTGAAACCATCAATTGATTTCTCGTAATTACTAATGGTCATGCCATTGCCCAGGTCTAAATCAGGTTCAATGCTTTTTAATGAAGCCAGCCGTGCTTTTGCAAGGTCGTACTCTTTAATACGTACCAGTTTTCTACGTGCCATAATTTTAATTTTTAAGGGATGAATAATACATTAAAAATATATTTAGTAGTGCGAAAATGCAAGATGTTAAGTGGTATTTATATTATATTTAACGAATTTTGTAAATGATTAAGCGGGATAAACATTTGCTTAAACTGAATTAAGATTTGCTTAAGCAGAATATGGAAATGCTTTTTAGGTATAAGGATTTGTTGAAGCGGAATAAGAAACTGTTTAAGCAGCATCAATATTGGTTAAACCAGTATAAAGAAATGCTTTAACCGTATAAGGTATTGCTTATTGGTTTTAAACTATGGTTTGTGCAGTTAAAGGAACGGGGTTATGACTATTACTATAACAATATTACCGACCATGCAGCTATGATTAATGAGTTACAAAGATTGGGTAACAACAAAGCTGTTTTAGTAACAACAACAGACAAGGGATATAGAAAACCTAATACCATGAGACACCCGCATTCCTGGAGTATTGCAGACCCTGAGCAAATAATAAAGTGGTTACAATTGCAGTAATGACGAAAGCCAGCAGGCAAAAGGTTTCTATGTAAAACGATCTCAGCAACTGGCCCAATTTTGATATGGCTATAAAGGCACTAGCTGTCTTTTTTCTCTGTTGTTGGTGTAACTATCAAATTTTAAAATCTCCAATTTATCCAAACGCCGCTGTTGACCTCTCACCAAAAGCCGAAGAGTTAACCTTTTTAATGAAGGCTTTTTCACAAACTGACAGAACACAGTTAAACAAAATATCTACCTCTGAATAAAAATAAAACTGTCATCAAATATTTTTTACCTGATAACAATCATATCCTAAGGCGATGATTACCCATATTTTAAAAGTAATTAAGGTATAGCTTACAGTTCGCAGAAACCAAAAATATTTTTATGCAAAAAATTCTTGTTACTACCGATTTTTCTGATAAATCTAAAGCAGGTTTATTATTTGCCATTCAGTTGGCAACTCAAAATAAGTGTAAACTTATTTTTTTTAATGCTCATCATATTCCTACACCTACAGCATGGAATACCGTAAGAATAGAAGAATATGAAAAAGAACAAACAGCAATAACGAAGGCCAAACTAAAGGGTTTTGTAGAAAAAATTTATGCAGATTTGCAAATACCGGCAACCAATATTAAATGTGTTGTAAAAATTTCAGTTTTTACAGAGGCAGCAATCAGGGATTATGCCGAAGAAAATAAGTTCAGTTTTATCTGCATCAGTACAAGAGGAGCCGGCAAAGTACAAAGGATTTTAGGTACCAACACCGGAAACCTCATCAATCAGTCGGCAATTCCTGTAATTGCTGTACCATATAAATATAAAACCGCTGCCATAACCTGCATTCTGTACGCATCCGACCTTGCTCATTTTAAAAAAGAGATTATAAAAGTAGTGGCATTTGCAAAACCATTAAAAGCAGCAATAGAATTATTACATCTTACATCAGTATTCGAAACCAGCGACCAGGTAAAAGCTATTGAAACAGCTGTTAAAAAAATTGCTGCTTACCATATCAGTTTTAATATAACCAACCGAAATCCCAATGAATCTTTAATTACTGATATTGAAACGGCCATAAAAAAGAGAAAGCCTTCCATGATGGTAATGTTTACGGAACAAAACAGAAGCTGGTTTCAAAAAATATTCTTATCAAGTAAATCTGCCGAATATTCTTTTAATGCAAAGGTACCCTTGTTGGTTTTCAATAAGAACTAAAGACAATACAATAACATACTATACATGAGCTGGCACAAATTAAGCATACCCGAAACTTTTGAGTTGCTGGGTACAAACCAACAAGGCTTAACTGCCATTGCAGCCGGAGAAAAGTTGCTGCAAACCGGCCCTAATGAGTTACAGGAAGGTAAAAAGAAAAGCATAGCCATCATGCTGCTGGCGCAGTTTAAAGATGTGATGATTTTAATTTTGCTGGCCGCCGCTGTAATAGCGGGAATCGTTGGTGACTTTACCGACAGCATTGTTATTCTCATCATCGTTTTACTAAATGCCTTCCTGGGTTTCTTTCAGGAATACCGTGCAGAAAAAGCCATGCAGGCTTTAAAACAAATGGCCGTTACTCATGCAAGAGTTTTGCGTGATGGAAATATTACAGACCTGCCAGCCACGGCACTTGTGCCTGGCGATGTAATAATGTTAGAAGCTGGTAATATTATTCCGGCAGACCTGCGGATTATTGAATCAAAAAATTTAAAAATTGAAGAAGCTGCATTAACCGGTGAATCGCATGCCGTAGATAAAGTTACTGATGCACTGGAAGCAGCAGATTTATCAATTGGAGATAAAAAAAATATGGCCTTTAAAGGTACGTTTGTCACGTATGGCAGGGGTACAGGCCTGGTAATTGCTACAGGCATGCAAACCGAGTTAGGGCGCATTGCCAAAATGTTGCAGGAAGACGAAACGCTTACACCATTGCAGCAACGCATGGCATCATTTGCAAAAAAACTTTCTGTAATGGTGCTGTTTTTATGCATCCTGTTTTTTATTGCCGGTTGGTTAAGGGGTGAGGATATTACCAAAATGGTACTCACCAGTATTTCGCTGGCAGTTGCAGCAATACCCGAAGCTTTACCTGCCGTTATCACTATTTCGCTGGCATTGGCTGCAAGACGGATGATTAAATTTAACAGTCTTATCAGAAAATTACCGGCTGTAGAAACCTTAGGTTCTGTTACATATATCTGCACCGATAAAACAGGCACTTTAACCAAAAACAAAATGCATGTGGAAGAGTTGTTTGTAAACGGACAGCTTTATGAACGAAATCAGTTGTCAACTATTAAAGAAGATGAAACCGCTTTTTTATTGCTGTATGCAATTGCCTTAAACAATGATGCTGTTGAAGACAATGAGAAAAATTTAAAAGGCGACAGTACAGAAATTGCTTTGATGGAAGTGGCAAGAGAACAAAATATTCAATCCGGCGAATGGAAACGGGTGGCTGAAATTGCTTTTGATGCTGATAGGAAACTGATGACTACTTTTCATGAGCATGAAAATAAAATTATTTCTTTTACCAAAGGAGCTCCCGATATTTTACTGTTACGATGTGCAGATGCTGATGTGCCTGCACTGCAAAAACAAGTAGATGTAATGGCGGCTAAAGGCCAGCGGGTTCTGGGTTTTGGGTATCGCTACTGGGATACATTGCCTCAAAACCCGGAGAGTGAAACTCATGAATCGGGTTTGCAGTTCTTAGGTCTCGCCAGTATTATTGATCCCCCTCGGGAGGAAGTTACCGAAGCAGTGGCGCAGTGCAAAACAGCAGGCATAATACCGGTAATGATAACCGGCGACCATCCGCTTACTGCAAAGGCAATCGCCCAACGTATTGGAATTTTAAACAACGAAAAAGATTTGGTAATTACCGGGCAGGAACTTGCGGCACTGGATGACGATAGCTTTTTAATAAAAATAGAAAAGATAAAAGTATATGCCCGTGTATCGCCGGAGCAAAAATTAAAAATTGTAAAAACGCTGCAATTGAAAGGCCATTATGTAGCTATGACAGGAGATGGCGTGAACGATGCGCCTTCGTTAAAAAGAGCAAATATCGGTATCGCCATGGGCATAACGGGAACAGATGTTTCAAAAGAAGCGGCACACATGATTTTACTGGATGATAATTTCTCTACTATTGTAAAAGCAGTAAAGGAAGGAAGGAGAATTTATGATAACATCCTGAAGTTTATCAAATACATGATGACGACAAACTCCGGCGAGTTATGGACTTTATTGCTGGGCCCAATCATTGGCTTACCTGTTGCATTGTTGCCCATACATATTTTATGGATAAACCTGGTTTCTGATGGCTTACCCGCTATTGCATTATCTTATGAAAAAGCGGAGAAAGATATTATGAGCAGGCCACCCCGTCCGCCGCAGCAAAATGTGTTTGCCAATGGCAGGGGATTGCACATGATATGGGTGGGTATGTTTATGGCAGGCATTGCCCTGTCGCTGCAGGGATGGGCTATTAACCACGGGCTGCATTGGCAAACCATTGTGTTTAATGTTTTATGTTTGAGCCAACTGGGGCATGTAATGGCTATCCGTTCGCAAAATCAATCATTGTTTAGTATTGGTATATTTTCAAACAAGCCGCTTATTGGTGCTGTTTTTTTAGCCTTAGTGTTACAGTTTGCCATCACCTATATCCCATTTCTACAACCCATTTTTAAAACAGAAGCATTAACGCTGAATGAATTTATTTTAGTTGGTGCAGCATCTTCGTTGGTGTTTTTTGCAGTAGAGATAGAAAAAATTATAGCAAGAAGAATAGGAAAAAAAATCAATCAGGAATAAAAAAATACTTCAGTGTTTACCACTCCATTGCTTTTCTGAAATTCGAGATTTGCAGTCTTGTTGCACTACAAAAGGCATAACAACTGTCTAAAATAATTCCTTATTAACCTCCGCCACCAAAAACACACTACCACAAACAATAATGATATCATCTGCTGCTGCATTGAGTTTGGCTGCTTTAATGGCTTGGTTTACATCATCAAAACTTTCGCCGTTCAGTTCGTAGGCTTTTGCTTTTTCTAATAAATCCTGGTGTGGTATTGCCCGTTCAATATGTGCATTGCTAAAATAGTAATTTGCATTTTTTGGTAAGATGGAAAGCACTTTTGAAATGTCTTTATCTTTTACCATCCCCATTACGAAGTGTAATGCAGACGACAGACTACTGACCACTGAAGACTCCCCACTCACGTCTAACGACTCAGCACTCACGACAGACAATTGATGCAAAAGCTGTTTAACGCCATCTTCATTATGTGCTACATCCAAAATAATTGTTGGATTGCTGCTGATAACATCCCAGCGACCATAAAGCCCGGTAAGTTTTTTTACATCTTTCAATGCTGCTTTTTTATCAACATTTTTTATGGGAAAACCCAGTTGCATTAAAATACCTTCGGCACATAAAACAGTGCGTATGTTTTTGGTTTGGTAAAGGCCGTTCAGGTCAAGCTCAAAGGTTTCGGTAATATTATGTTCCGTATTTGTAACATCGCAACTGAGTATTTGCATGCTGTAATTAACATTTGAAACTGCGTATTCATCTTGGGCAAAATGAATGGGAGCGTTGCAATCTTGCGCTTTTTGGATGAATACATTTTTCGTTTCGGATAAATATTCTCCTATAACAATTGGTATGTTTGGTTTTATGATACCTGCTTTTTCCCAGGCTATTTTCTCAAGTGTATCGCCCAGTATGTCAACATGATCGTAACCGATGTTGGTGATGATGGAGAGGATGGGGGAGATGATGTTGGTACTGTCTAACCGGCCACCAAGGCCGGTTTCAATAACCGCTATGTCAATATTTTCTTTTTCAAAATAATCAAAAGCCATGGCAACGGTTAGCTCAAAAAAAGAAGGTTGAATTTGTTCCGAAATGTTTTTTGTACGCTCTACAAAATCAACCACAAATTGCTGGCTTATCATTTCGCCGTTTATTTTTATCCGCTCTCTAAAATCTTTTAAATGTGGCGAAGTGTATAAACCTGTTTTGTAACCGGCCTGTTGCAGCATGGCTGCCAGCATGTGACTGGTGCTGCCTTTGCCATTGGTGCCGGCTATATGTATGCTCTTAAATTTTGTTTGAGGGTTATCAATTGCATTGCAAAGTGCAATGGTGTTGTGCAGATCTTCTTTATATGCTGCTGCGCCAATGCGGCTGTACATGGGCAGTTGTGCGTAGAGATAATCAATGGTTTGCTGATAGGTCATTTGTTTTGTACAAGGTTAAATGTTGGATGTACAACAGCAAATGTAGGTAAAGCTGAATAATGATATAATGTACAAGAGTGCGACGCCAATGAAGCTAAATCATAGTTCCAATGTTGGGCTCAAGAAAATATCCCATCCGCAGGATTCTGTGGACAAAGGCGGAAAGGGTACAAAGAAACAATTAAATGTTACAATCAAACTTTGTGTGCTTCGTGACTTTGTGGGATAAATAATTATTGTTGTCTGAAATTAAATGGAACCGTTACATCAGATTGATGGTCGGACTTACTGAATTCGATATTGGGTAAGTAACCACGTATTGCTTCGGCATATCTTGCTTCGGTGCTGGTTGAGCCTTTATCGAATCCTACAAAAACTCCACGGCCTTCGGGTGAAACTTTTATTTTGGCATTAATAACCGCAGGCGGTAAATTACCCATAAAAATATAATTATTTACAATGGTGCGGTCGCCTTTACTAACCCGTAAGCCGCCACCACCGGTTCTTCCACCAGGTTTGTTGCCATAGCTGTCTGGCTTACCATTGGGGCTGCCGCCATCGCCTTTACCACCGGGTTTGTTGCCTTCGTATTTATAGCCATTATCTTCAGTTGCGCCATTGCCGGTGCCGTTTTTGGGCCCGTTGTAACCCGCAATTTTTGGCTTTTGGGGCTTGGGTGCAGGCGGTGTTGGTGTTGGTACTACTGCAGGCGTTGTAACTTTTGGCGTGGTTTTAATTGGCTTTGTAACCGGTGCCGATTCTGCATCTGTATTTTCATCAGGCTTTACTTCTTCGGCTATTTCATTTTTTACGGGTGTTGATTGGGGGGCAGTTGCGGTTTCATCGGCAGGGGCTTTTTCGCCTTTTATCAATGGCTGCACATCGCCAAAACCTTCAATATCGTTTCCGAGGTTTATCTCTATAAATTCTTCTGCAATTTTTGGCGGGTGCGGTGTGTTTTTCCAAGATACAAGCAAGGCTATTAAAAGAATAGCACCGCAAATAAGGCCAGTGTAAATAAATGCCCTCCTGTTTTTTTCTGTTTCAAATGTTGCCGACATGGTAGTTGTGTTGCTCATCTCAAAGTTAATTGATTATATATAAACGATGCAATACCATGCCGGATTTCACAGCGGTTGTTAAGGTTTTAACAATATTGCAACTATGTTTTAATTCTGCTTCCAAAAAGCATACTTCCAATCCGCACCATATTGCTGCCGGCATCCAGCGCAAATTGAAAATCGGCGCTCATGCCCATGGAGAGAATAGACAACGGGCAATGGGCAATGGGCAATGGGGCGTATTTATCAAACAGGTTTTTCAGGTAGGTAAATTCTTTTTTTATGAGATCATTATCCTCTGTAAAAGAAGCCATACCCATCAAGCCAATGATTCGGATATTTTTCAATTCGTGTAATTCGTGTAATAGGATTAATTCGTGTAACTCCTTTTCATCCAATCCAAATTTGGTTTCTTCTTTAGAAATGTGAACTTGCAGAAGACAATCAATAATGCGGTGGTTTTTTAAAGCCTGTTTATTTATTTCTTTCAGTAAATTAAAACTATCAACGCCGTGAATAAGGTGCACAAAAGGCGCAATGTATTTTACTTTATTGCTTTGCAGGTGGCCGATAAAATGCCAGCGGATGTCTTTGGGAAGTTGTTCGTGCTTATCAACCAGTTCCTGCACATAATTTTCTCCAAAATCACGTTGGCCTAAATCGTACAAGGCTTGTATATCTTCTGCAGGCTTGGTTTTGCTTACAGCTACCAGGGATGCTTTTTTTTGTGCAAGTGTTGATATGATTGCTGAATATTTTTCTTTATTTACAGGCATAATATAAATACCCTGCATTGGGTATGTACAGTTTTATGGTGAAGTTTATCTTTAATAAAACAAATATACAGTATGAAACTAAAACGGGCTTGTTTAACTATAACCTGCTTTTTAATTGCCGTAACCGCTGTTGCTCAGCAAAGCTATAAAGGCATTATGAATATTAAATTGGGGCAAAAATTGCAAGGCGAAATAATGATCAATCTTGCTGGTGAAAATGAAGAGTTAATTGAAATTGCAACTACTGAAAAAACAAAATCCCGTGGGCAAAGGCTAACAATAACTACCTCCGCTAAATATAATATAGCTATTATAAGTGATATTGTAGTTGATAAACAAACGTATTATTTCAGAGATATAAAAATTGATTACGATGATAAATTTTTACACAATGTTTGTGTAAAATTAATTTACGGCACGCTTAACTGCGGTATTTTTCAGATGGGAGATGGTACTGCAAAAAATAGCATTGCAATAAAATTTCCTGATGCAAGCCTTAGCGAAATGACATCCATTGATTTTGATTATTACAATTCATCGCAAAGTGTGCTTATGCGAATCAGCGATTGTAAAACATTATTGGAAAAAATGATGGCCAAAGACGAAACTGTTTCCTGGACTGAAAACGCTACCAAAGAGCAGCGTTTTCAGCGGTTTAAAAATATTATTGATGCCTACAATAGCTGCGGCTTAAGCAATTAACCTTTTAAAATACTTCGGCTAATCACAATTCGCTGCACTTCACTGGTGCCTTCGTATATCTGCGTAATTTTTGCATCTCTCATCATACGTTCTACATGGTATTCTTTTACAAAACCGTAGCCGCCGTGTATTTGCACAGCTTCGGTGGCCGTCCACATGGCGGTTTCGCTGGCAAAAACTTTTGCCATGCTGCTGCTTAATGTGTAGTCAATATGATTATCTTTTTCCCAGGCAGCTTTTAAGCAAAGTAAACGGGATGCTTCAATTTTTGTGGCCATATCAGCCAGTTTAAACTGAATGATCTGGTGGTTCATAATTTCGGTACCAAATGCTTTACGTTGTTTACTGTAAGCAAGTGCCAGTTCGTAAGCCCCACTTGCAATACCCAATGCTTGTGATGCAATACCGATACGGCCACCAGCCAGAGTTTTCATGGCAAAGGTGAAACCAAATCCATCTTTACCAATCAGGTTTTCTTTAGGTACTTTAACATCGGTAAATAAAATACTGTGTGTATCACTTCCTCTTATACCGAGTTTATTTTCTTTGGCACCAACCTCCACACCGGCCCAGCTTTTCTCTACAATAAATGCATTAATACCACGGCTGCCTTTGCTTACATCTGTTTGTGCTATCACTAAATAAACACTGGCACTGTTGCCGTTGGTTATCCAGTTTTTGGTACCGTTAAGCAAATAATAATCGCCTTTGTCTTCGGCTGTGGTACGTTGCGAAGTGGCGTCGCTACCGGCTTCCGGCTCACTCAGTAAAAATGCACCAATATATAATTCGCCATCTTTTTTGCCTTGCGCCAGTGGCTTTAAATACTTTTGCTTTTGTTCTTCTGTAGCATATTCCTGCAGGCCGTAGCAAACCAAACTGTTGTTTACACTTACACATACACTCACACTGGCATCAATTTTACTTATCTCTTCCATGGCCAAAACATAACTGATGGTATCTAATCCACTACCACCATATTCTGGTTTTACCATCATGCCCATAAAACCCAGGTCGGCCAATTTTTCAATCTGTTCTTTGGGGAATTTCTGATGTTCATCCCGCTCAATAACACCCGGCAGACATTCATTTACCGCAAAATCTTTTGCAGCCTGTTTTATCATCAACTGTTCTTCTGTAAATTCAAATAGCATAGTCAGTTTTTTTATAAGTATAGGCAAAAATAAGGAAATTATTGCGGGGTATTTGTAACAAGAATCTTAGTAAAAAGTTCTCTCGGTATCATCCTTGCACCCAAACTTTCCAGATGTGCTGTGTGCAACTGGCAATCTATTAATTGTACATTTTCTTTTTGCAATAGCCTTACATAATTTATAAAGGCAAACTTGCTTGCATTGGGTTTAAGGCTGAACATACTTTCGCCAAAAAAAATATTACCCAGCCTGATGCCGTAAAGGCCCCCAATTAATTCACCATCCTGCCAGGTTTCAGCACTGTGTGCAAATCCAAGCTGGTGCAGGGTTGTGTAGGCATGCAGCATAACGGGAGAAATCCAGGTGCCATCCTGATTGTGCCGGGAAACGGTTTTGCAGTTTTGGATCACCTGCTCAAATGCCCGGTTGGTAGTAAACCGGTATTTGCCGTTTTGTAAAACGGTTTTCATACTGCTGCTCACTTTCAGTTCAGTTGGGTATAACACAAAACGTGGATCGGGGGCCCACCAGCAAATGGGTTCATCTTCGTTATACCATGGAAAAATACCGCTGCGGTAGGCAAGCAATAAACGTTCGGTACTTAAATCGCCGCCAATAGCCAGTAAACCATCTTCATCTGCCGTTTGTAAAGGCGGAAAAAATAATTCTTTAGTGAGAAGATACATGAGCTTAATTGGCAATTACATCAACAGTGGCATTAATGCCCCGTTCTGTAATAGCATCGCATTGAGGTTTCAATATTTCATAGCTGCCTTCTTTAACGGCGTATTTACCTTTTGAATCTATAATGATGGCGCACTGCTCGGCTTGCTCGGTTGAGTGGCCGCAAACATCAATCAGGGTTTCAATAACCCATTCAAATGTATTTACCTCATCGTTCCATACAACAAGGCTGCAGTAAGAGTCGGTTACCGTAAGGGTATCCGTATCTTGCTGGTATTTTGTATTTGTGACTGTTGACATAATTGTAGGGCAAAAATAAGATGATTTTTTGCTAAATGGAATAAATTAAACGGATTAAATAGAAAAAGGCTCACAGCAAGTGAACCTTTCTTTGTGGGAGCACACGGGTTCGAACCGCGGACCCTCTGCTTGTAAG
>JAYURR010000054.1:0-17513 GCA_043756605.1 Chitinophagaceae bacterium | reverse complement strand
TGGATGCCAGTTAACGTAATAAAAAGATATTTATTTCAAATTATTTTAAAAGCTGCAATTACAGAATTACACTTATGCTACTTTGTTTTAATCCGGTAAACCTCTATGTTCACTTGTATTTTTTACTTAGAGGCTTAGAGATTTAGAGGGCTTATTAAATCACTTGCATTTCTCTAAATCTCTAAACCTCTGTGTTTACTTGATTTTATTGCAATAAAAAAAGGGTTGCCATTTTTGGCAACCCTGAACTTAATAACCATAAATATTTTACTGTACCACTATTCTTTCGGTAAAAATAAACTTGTTGTTGGCATCAGTTACTTTAACCATGTACATGCCTTTTGCAAAAGCCCTGTTTAATTGCACTGTTTCAACCTGTGTTTTTGTTGTTACAGTTACAATCCTGTTCATAACCGGCTTGCCGCTTAAATCAGTAATGGCTACATTGTATTTGCCTGCCTGCTGACCTTCAAAATAAATTTTAAACTCACTGTTGGTAACCGGGTTAGGAAAAATATGTGCTTCGTTGGTTAATACCGGTACTACTGGTTTAAAATCGGCAAAAGTACGTGCAGCATCCACTTCTTTTTGATACAACAAATTACCATTGGCAAGGTCAGATGCGTTGTAAACCATATCAGATCCTTCAATTAAAGTGGCAACAAAATCTTTTAAAGAAAATTTGTAATACCCTGCAAATGTATTTGCACTGGCTACCACCACATTACCATCGTTATCAACTGCAGCACCATTGGTACTATAGTTGGCTGGTAAGCCGGTGATGTAACCAATTTGTTTGGCAACCCTGGTTTCTAAATCTAACACAAATACATAATGGTTTGCAGAGATGATGTATAATTTATTGTACGCATCAGCAATCATATCGCCGCCCCAACTGGTGCATTTGTTTTTAATAGACACTGTTTTGTTTGATTCATCATCAACCACCGGGCCCATATCAGTAATGGTTACTTTTTTACCGGTTGTAAATTTTACCAAACGGCTGCCATCATTGGTTAATGCATAACCGTTACCATCGGCCCCAATTACCATACGGGTAAAATGATTGGCTTCATCGTTCAATGCATTGTTTGAATTTAAAAGTGTAGATGTTACAGAATAATATTTCTGTGCATCTCCTTTTGCATTTAAATCTAACCAACGCAGTTCCCCAACACGCATGGGCGTAAAAAAAAGTTTGTTCTGGTTTTTGTCGTAAGCTGCAGCGGCTACCATGGTTTCGGTAGGCGTTCGGTGTGCAGCCATCTGTGTTTTAGAATCGGCATCGGCCATTACAAAGGCAGATTTTTCTCTTTGATAAACATCCTGCACAATTTTGCCGCTGGTAATATCTACCTGGCGAATGTTCATCCACATAAAATCACGGTTACCGTCGCCGGTTATTGCAAAGGTTTTATTTGCATCCTGTGCGGAAACAGCGAGTGTTGTTGCAATAAAAGTTGTTGAAAGTAAAAGTTTAATGTTCATAAGACGAGTTTTAATTAGTTAATTGATACGTAAATTAGTTAAATTCCATAAAACTTCCAAGGAATTTTTATAAGCGGTTATTTTCTAAAGATTTTTTTACGCTGCCCGTTTGCAACAGTAAGGTTTTGGCAGCTTCATAATCATCGGTAGGCATTTTCTCCATCAGCATTTTTACACCCCTGTCAACCAGCTTATCGTTGGTAAGCTGCATGTTTACCATTTTATTATCTTCTACCCTGCCCAACTGTATCATTACCGATGTGGAGATCATGTTGAGGATAAGTTTTTGTGCGGTACCGCTTTTCATACGGGTGCTGCCGGTTACAAACTCTGGCCCCACCACGGCTTCAATAGGGTAATCGGCGGCGGCGCTAAGGGGTGCATGGGGGTTACAACAAATACTGCCGGTTATAATATTATTTGCCCTGCAATTATTAAGTGCGGCAATTACATAGGGCGTGGTGCCACTGGCTGCAATGCCAACTACCACATCATTTTCATTTACATTGTGCTGCTGTAAATCAAGCCAGCCCTGCTCCAGGCTATCTTCTGCAAATTCAACAGCCTCAGTAATGGCTTTGTTGCCACCGGCAATAACAGCAATTACCAACCCGTAAGGCACGCCGTAGGTAGGCGGACATTCGCTGGCATCTACCACCCCCAGCCTGCCGCTGGTGCCTGCGCCTATATAAAACAAACGGCCACCGGCCAGCATCTTATCGGCAATCACCTGTACCAAAGGTTCTATTTGCGGTATGGCTTTTTCGGTTGCCAGGGCAACTGATTTATCCTCTTTATTAATATTGGCTAACAACTCCTTTACCGTCATTTTTTCTAAATGCCGGTAATTAGATGCTGCTTCGGTTACGCTGATAAAAGGCATAGGTTATTGATGAAATTTTACCAATCCATCCATTGGTTTCTTTATTACTTTACCCAACTGCAGTTCAAAAGAACGGCACATTTCTTTTAAAACATCTTTAAAACCATAAGCTACCCCACCGGTAAAATTGATGGGCATGGTCCAGCTTTCGCGGTACTTATATACATGGTTAAAAAAGAAATCATTAAAACTGTCTTCAATAATATTCTCAATCATATAATGCCCCCGGTTTTCTACCAGAAAAGCTGTAAAGGCAGCCAGGTAACGGTTTGGCAGGGGCTTTTTATACACGGCACTCAGTATTTCATCGCTGTTGGTATTGTATTTAGCGTTAAAACGATCCATCAGATCTTCATCAAAAGTTTTGTATAAAAAATACTGAATTACTTTACGGCCCATGTAAGCGCCACTGCCTTCATCGCCCAAAACATAACCAAGGCCCGGACTGTTTTTTACAATCTTTTTACCATTGTAATAACAGGAGTTTGAACCCGTACCTAAAATGCAGGCAATCCCTTTTTCGTGGCCGCAGAGTGCTTTTGCTGCACCCATCAGATCATGATCTACAAAAATTTTAGCATCGTTAAATACTTTTTGTACGGCTTTTTTAACCAGCTTCACATTATCGGCATTGCTGCAACCGGTACCATAAAAATAAATTTCGTCGGGCTCAATATTTTTAAACTTATGCTTCAGTTCTTCGTTGATGATATATTCTATCTGCTCTGCCGAAAGAAAATAAGGACTTAAACCCTGTGTGTAAAAGGATTTGGCCGATTTGCCATTTAGTAAACACCATTCTGTTTTTGTAGATCCGCTATCTGCTATAAGTTTAATTGCCATTATTTTATTTTGATAAGATGGTTTGAAGTTAATTCATTTTAAGAACAAGCCACAAGTTATCCGCAGTATCCTGTGGACAAGCTACCAGGGACAAGTAAAATTATAAAAGTTCTTTTTAGAAACTGCTGGCATCTTTAATGTAACGGGTATATGTAAGGTTTATCCCTTGCGGCTGTTTTCCCCTTGAAGCTTATACCTATCTTCGCAAAATGAATAATAAAAAGTTACAGGTTTGGTTACCGCTGCTGTTTAGTATTACCATGATACTGGGAATGTTTTTTGGTTATAAGATGAGAGACAATATGCCTGGCAAAAGTTTCTTTTTTGCAGAAAAGCGCAAGCCCGTACAAGAAATAATGGACCTTATAAACAGCCGCTATGTAGATGAGGTGCAGATGGATAAGCTTGCTGATACTGCCATACAGGCCATGCTGGGCAAGTTGGATCCTCACTCTGTTTACATACCGGCGCAGGAACTGCAGCAGGTTAACGAAGACCTGGCAGGCAAGTTTTTTGGAATAGGTATTGAGTTTAATATTTTTAATGATACACTCAATGTAATAAATGTTTTAAAAGACGGGCCCGGTTATAAAGCTGGTTTACTTACCGGCGATAAATTTATAATGGTTGATGACAGCCTGGTAGCCGGTAATAAAACCGATGCCGATAAATTTAGAAAAATGCTGCGTGGCGACAGGGGCACAAAAGTAACCATCACTTATTTACGCAATGCTGATAAAAAGCAGGCTACCATTACCCGTGATGCCATACCCCTTACCAGTGTTGATGCCAGTTATATGATTACCAAAGAAACCGGTTACATTAAACTCAACAAATTTTCTTCGGTTACTTACCGTGAGTTTATGGTAGCATTAGAGCCCTTGATAAAAGGAGGCTTGCAAAAACTGGTGTTGGACCTGAGAGGCAATGGCGGTGGTATTTTAGACCAGGCTGTTGAAATTGCTGATGAATTTTTAGAGGGCGATAAACTGATAACTTACACCGAAGGCAAACATGTAGAGAAGCAGGAATACCGCTGCCGGCGCAATGGCCTGTTTGAAAAAGGAACACTGGTTGTTTTGGCCGATGAAGGTACAGCCAGCGCCAGCGAGGTTTTAATTGGTGCCCTGCAGGATTGGGACCGTGCAACCATTATTGGCAGGCGCACTTTTGGTAAAGGACTGGTGCAGGAGCAATTTGATTTGAGTGATAAAAGTGCCTTAAGATTAACTATTGCCAGGTATTATACCCCCATGGGCCGCAGCATACAAAGACCCTATGCCAATGGCGAAAAAGCCTATTACGATGAAATATCCAACCGCTACCATGATGCAGAAGGCAGCATTGCAGACTCGGTAAAAAATAATACCGGTAAAATGTTTAAAACCAAAGGCGGCAAAGCGGTGTACGAAAAAGGTGGCATTGCGCCCGATTACTATATAGCTTTTGATACCGCAGGCTACAGCAAAAACGCCGCTTTAATTTATAATAAGGGCACCATCAGCAGTTTTGCTTATCAATTTTATTTGCAAAACCTGGCCTTATTAAAAGCGTATAAAATACCCGGCGATTTTATAAACGGGTTTACATTAACGGATGAATACTGGAATCAGTTTGTGGCTGCGGCAGCTAAAGATTCGGTTTATATCAGTACAACAGGAGCAAAAGAAAAGTTGGGGCTAAGCAACCAGATAAAATCTGCTATTGCCCGGCAGGTTTGGCGTACCGAAGGTTATTTTGAAGTAATGAATAAAGATGATGAAGCCGTAAAAAAGGCAATGGAAATTATTAACAAACAAAAATAATAAACCGGATGATTTATCTGAATACAAGTAAAATGAGTATTTTTAATTTTGCAGATAGCTTTAAACCTCCTCACCGCTTATTAAAGCTTACATTAAATACTTATAGTTTTTTGCATCTATTTTGCCTGTTTCTGTGTTTATAATAGGGTGAAATAGAAATTAGGCTTATTTTTATAGCTCAATATCATTCAATAATTATAAATAGCGGGCTCTGCAAATAAAAATTAAAAACTTCTTTAAAACAATCATCATAAAAAATATCTAATGAAATTTATCAAACTTTACTTAATTGCTTCAGGCTTATTATTATCCTTTAACAGCAAGGCACAAAAATCTCCTGAAAACCCCGATGCCCCGGATACTTATTCCAAATTCAGTATTTACGCAGGTGTAGGTGTAGCTGCCTATCATGGCGATCTGATGCAGAACGATGTTAACATGTTTAAGCAGGGCAGTTATGCTTTTAGTGCCGGCGCTTCTTATGCTTTTTTAAAAAAATTAAGTGCCAGGTTTGATATTGGCATTCAGCAATTAAAAGCTGCCGACAGTAAAAATTCCGGTGCCCAATATAAAGCCAGAAACCTGAGTTTTAAATCAACCGTTTTTGATATTGCATTAGCTGCCGAATACACGATACTTGATTTAGACCGTTACAAGGTTACCCCTTATATTTCTGCAGGTGTGGGTGTTATGTTTTTTAATCCTTACACAAATGATGCTACCGGCAGAAAGCAGTATTTACGTGAGTTGGGTACCGAGGGCCAGGGCCTTGCTGCATACCCCGATAGAAAAATGTACAAAAAATCAGCCGTTGTGTTTCCTTTAGGTATTGGAGCAAAATACCCCATCAACGACAAAATTGCACTCAAGCTCGATTTTAATTATCGTATTACCGGCACAGATTATCTGGATGATGTAAGTATAAACAGCTACCCCGATAAGACATTGCTGGATGCAAGAAACCCGGTAACAGCAACATTTACATGGCGTGGTAACGAAGTTGGGCAGGGAGCTTATCCTAAAAATCTGGCACTTCCACGTGGTAATCCAAAGGATAAAGATGGTTTTTTAACCATTCAGGTTAAAATGGTTTATGGGTTTTAATATGTAAGGCTTTACAAGCAGAGCTTCAAAAAATGCAGCATTCAAAGTAAGATTCATCCAATTAAAATATTTAGTTTAGCAGGGTAACCCAAAATTACCCTGCTATTTTTTTGCATTATGTACAGTAGTATTTTTTAAGGTAGATGACCCCAAAACTTATTAAATTTTAAAATATCAGCTTTACTGGCTATTTTTATTTTTGATATTTACCAACAAACTGCTTTTTATGAACATCATCCGGATCTGGTTGCTATCCTTAGCAATAATCATAACATTTAATTCCGTTGCACAACAATTGCCACCAAGCGGCACACCTTCGGTGGCTAAACCTACCGAAAATCAGGTAAAGAAAAAGCCGGTAAAACCCAGTGCCAACCAATCTAAGCTAAGTTTTACCGCAGGTATAGGCATTGCCAATTATGTAGGCGATCTTATCAATGGCAGTACTGCTTTCAGGCAATCAAGCTATTCAGTTAATGCCGGCTTAAGCTATGCCATTATATCGCACCTGAATGCCAGGTTTGATATTGGCTTTCACAATGTGCAGGGTTACGATAGTAAATCGGGTGGTGCCCACCCGCAAAGAAACCTGAGCTTCAGATCAAAAATTATAGAATTTTCGCTGGCTGCAGAATTTACGTTGATGAATATGAATAAACATAAATTCAGTCCTTATATTTTTGCCGGTATTGGTGCTTTCAATTTTAACCCACGTGCTTATTATGGTGCCGGCGGCACCCATGGATTGCGGGAACTTGGCACCGAAGGGCAGGGTCTGGCGGGCTATCCGGGTTTGTACAGCACAATGGCTGTAGAATATCCGTTGGGTGTTGGTATTAAATATGCAATCAATAAAAAAATAACCCTGCAGGGAGAATTTAATTACCGGGCAACTGGTACAGATTACCTGGATGATGTTTCAACCTTTTATCCCGATAAAAGCCTGCTGGATGCCAAAAACCCAAAAACCTCTAAATTTACTTATCGTGGCGAAGGCCCTTACCCTAAAAACCCGGCACTTAAAAGGGGTAATGCCAATAATAAAGATGGCTTTTACACAACGCAGATAAAAATTGCTTATAAACTACAACCGGGTAAAACGCTAAAAACTGCCGGCAGCAAAGTTACATTACCTGTAAAAATGAACGAAGCTGATACCGATGGCGATACAGTAACCGATGCATTTGATAAATGCCCTGCTGTTTTTGGCAGTAAAGAAAACAACGGTTGCCCCTTCCCTTATATAGATGGTGCAGACCTGGCAGCCGTATCGGCAGACTCAATGACCTACAGAATTTATTTTGATATGGACAGATCGTTGTTGACTGGTGATGCTTTTAAAACCTTGCTGGGTATTGTTGGCATATTAAAAGCTGATAATTCGCTTGCCGTAAATATTACAGGCCATTCGGATAACACAGGTACTGCTGCAGCAAATATGCAGTTATCGGTTGAAAGAGCCAATATTACCAGAGATTACTTTGTAAGCTATAATATTGCTGCCGACAGGTTAACAGCATCCTACTTTGGCGAAACCGTGCCACTAGATGAAACACAACAGTGGCGCAACCGCAGGGTGGAGGTAACCATTATTAAAAAATAAATAAACTATCTTAATTTGTAAACAGGCTGCTGTAAAAGCAGCCTGTTTTATTATAGGTTTACCAACTACAAATACTTACATTTTATAAGCTTAAAAAATTACCTTTGCGGCAAAATAACGATTCTATATGTGGCTAAATAATATACTGGAAACCATTGGTAACACGCCTCTTATCAAACTAAATAACATTACAAAAAACCTGCCTTGCACCGTGCTGGCAAAGGTTGAATACTTTAACCCCGGCAACTCTATTAAAGACCGTATGGCTTTAAAAATGCTGGAAGTAGCCGAGCGGGAAGGCAAAATTAAACCCGGTGGTACCATTATTGAAGGCACCAGCGGCAACACTGGTATGGGCCTTGCTTTGGCAGCCTGCGTAAAGGGGTACAAATGTATTTTTACAACTACCGATAAGCAATCAAAAGAAAAAGCTGATATTTTAAAAGCGGTTGGGGCAGAGGTAATCGTTTGTCCTACAAATGTAGAGCCCGAAGATCCACGCAGTTATTACTCGGTATCAAAACGTCTGGCAACCGAAGTGCCAAATAGTTGGTACGTAAACCAATACGATAACCTGGCAAACCGCCTGGCACATTACGAGCAAACCGGCCCCGAAATTTGGGAACAAACCGAAGGAAAAGTAACGCACCTGGTGGTAGCTACCGGTACTGGTGGTACCATTGTGGGTACAGGCAAGTATTTAAAAGAAAAAAATCCAAACATTAAAGTTTGGGCCATCGATAGCTATGGCTCTTTACTAAAAAAATATTTTGAAACAGGAGAACTTGATCAAAAGGAAGTGTACCCCTATATAAGTGAAGGTTTTGGAGAAGATTTTGTGCCGGCCAACTATGATATGAGTGTAATTGATGAATTTACAAAAGTTACCGATAAAGATGGTGCCGTAATGGCCCGCCGCATTGCCAAGGAAGAAGGTATGTTTTGTGGATACAGCGCCGGTAGTGTATTACAGGGTTTAATACAGCTTAAAGACCAGCTTAAGAAAGACGATGTGGTGGTTTTGATTTTTCACGACCATGGTAGCCGCTATGTTGGTAAGGTTTATAACGACCAGTGGATGCTGGAACGTGGTTTTTTAGATGTAAAAACCTTTAAAGACCTGGTGGGTGGCCGTGGTGCACAACGTTTAATAAATTTAAAGAAAGAAGATACTGTTGCAGATGCCATTGAAATGATGCGTAAATATGATATTGAAAATATACCGGTAATGGATAAAGAAACCAGTGTGGGCGCTATTTCTGCCAGTGGTTTATTTAATAAAATACTCAGCAATCCGGATATAAAAACGCAAACAGTGGAATCTGTAATGGAAAAAGCCTATCCCGAAGTGGCTTTTGAAACTCCCGTGGAGCGTTTAAGCACATTTATTACCAAAGAAAACGGGGCAGTTTTAAGTAAGGATGAAAGTGGCAGTTTTCATATTGTTACCAAATACGACATCATACAGAGCCTTACAAAATAAATTAATAGGTTTTTACTATCCGCTACAAAACAATACCATGCTGCATTTAAAGAGTGCAGCATTTTTGTATCTTAAAATTAATAATACCAACTACGTACTTTTACGATTGCCAAAAACGTATCTCTTCTATTAACGATAGTGCAGAATTACGTGTGGTATAGTAATTACAGTATCTTAAAAAAAGAGCAATATCGCTCTATAAAGGAATGTTAAACTGTTGCATCTTTGTGTTAGAAGTTGATTGATAGGAATTAAATATCAATCATTATCCAAAATCCTGATTAAACCAAAGAATTCAATCCAATGTTTGTGAAGAACCATCAAACAATCCAATATCAGTCAACTTCTTTTTAATTTTTTTGAAAACCAATATAAACGCTTAAAGATCTTATCCTTAAAGAAAAACCAAAGAGGTCTTAAAGTAATAAAAACCAATATCCTGCCTATGCCTTAAAAAGCGATGATGGCAAAAAACCAAAAAAGAATACCAATATCCTGGCCTATGCCCTTAAAAGCGATGATGGCCGAAAAACCGAAGAAAAAAACCAATATCCTGCCTATGCCCTTAAAAGCGATGATGGCGAAATTGAAGAACACTGAAACCAGGATAACTTATTAACGAAACGCTTATAAAAGGTAACCCCCTTTGAAAAGCGGACCTAAAAAAATCCTGAAGCGACCGGCTTGTGCTTAGCTGGTTTAAAAATTTGACTTCCACAGAAACCCCCAAACGACAGGTTTTTGTGGAAGTTTTTTTATTTACAGCATGTTGATAATAGCTAATTTTGAGCATGATTTTACAACAGGCAACCGATCTCCCCTATCTTCCCAAAAGCATTGTTTCGCTGGTGCCCTCGCAATCAGAATTATTATTTGATTTGGGGTTAGAAGCTGAAACGGTTGGCATTACCAAATTTTGCGTACATCCGCAAAGCTGGTTTAATGCAAAAGAAAAAGTTGGCGGCACTAAAACGGTAAACATTGATAAAATACATCAGCTAAAGCCCGACCTCATCATTGCCAATAAAGAAGAAAATGTAAAACAACAAATTGAAGAACTGGCGAAAGATTACCCGGTTTGGTTAACCGATGTAAATAATTTTGCTGATGCCTTACAGATGATAACAGATATTGGAACATTAACAGGTAAAACTGCAACTGCATCTGCTATAATAAACAACATAAGTAACGCTTTTAAGGTAATGCCTAAACTGGAAAAGTCTGTAAAAACCGCTTATCTTATCTGGCGAAAGCCGTACATGACGGTTGGTGGCGATACTTTTATACATGATATGCTTGATCAATGTGGTTTTAAAAATGTATTTACCGATAAAACACGTTATCCGGAAATAAGTATCGAAGATTTGCACATTGCCAATTGCCAATTTGTATTTCTTTCCTCCGAGCCCTACCCTTTTAAACAAAAACACATTGATGAATTAAGCAACCATCTACCCAGCACAAAAATAATATTGGCCGATGGTGAATTCTTTAGTTGGTACGGCAGCAGGATGCTGAATGCACCTGCGTATTTTAAAGAGTTAATCGCCCAGGTTAAAACCGGGTAATTATGCAAATTACCAGCTTTAATTAATGCCCCATCTTCCTTACATTTGTAAAAAATAACTACTTATGAGTAAATACAGTTCTGGTGTTTTATTTGGTGCCGAGTTAGAGGCACTTTACAACGATGCTAAAGACAATCAGTTTGCATTACCCGCCGTAAATACCATTGGCACCAATACAATTAATGCTACTTTAGAAGCTGCTGCAAAAGTAAATTCACCGGTTATCATACAGTTTAGTAATGGTGGTGCACAGTTTATTGCTGGCAAAGGCATGCCCAACGATAAGTTGCAGGCTAATATCTCTGGTGGTGTTTCGGGTGCATTGCATATACATAATGTGGCTAAATATTACGGGGTGCCGGTTGTATTGCATACCGATCATGCATCAAAAAAGTGGTTGCCCTGGGTTAGCGGCTTAATTGATGCAGGCGAACAGTTTTACAAAGAAAAAGGACAGCCTTTATACAGCTCACACATGCTTGATCTTTCGGAAGAGCCGATTGAAGAAAATATTGCCACCTCGGTAGCATTTTATAAACGCATGGCACCTTTGGGCATGAGTATTGAAATTGAATTGGGCGTAACCGGCGGCGAGGAAGATGGTGTTGATAACAGCGATATTGATAACGCAAAACTATACACACAGCCTGAGCATGTAGCCTACTCTTACACCGAGTTAAGCAAGGTTGGTAAACTGTTTACCGTAGCCGCTGCATTTGGCAATGTACATGGTGTTTACAAATCGGGCAATGTGCAGTTAACACCCATCATTTTAAAAAACAGTCAGGATTATATTACCAAAACCCTCAACACAGGCGAAAAGCCGGTTTACTTTGTATTTCACGGTGGCAGCGGCTCTCCGCAAAATCAAATAAGAGAAGCCATCAGCTACGGTGCTATTAAAATGAATATTGATACCGATCTGCAATGGGCATTTTGGGAAGGTATTTTAGAAAATTATAAAAAGAACGAAGCATATCTGCAAGGCCAGTTAGGCAACCCCGATGGAGATGACAAACCCAATAAGAAAAATTACGACCCAAGGGTTTGGTTGCGTAAAGGAGAAGAAAGTTTTATTAAAAGATTAGAAGTAGCTTTTGAAGATTTGAATTGTATAAATAGAAACTCATAGGTTTAGAAAAAAGGTTTAAAAAGTTTAAGAAGTTTGATAGGTTTAGCTGAAACCAGTTTTTTTAAACTTCTTAAACCTTTTAAACCTTTTAAATTTTTTTAAAAATAACCCGATTAACATGAGCCTGAAAAAAGAAGAAGATTTTGATGCCAGCCTGGCCGGTGAAGAGGCAACTGCCGAAGAAAATAAAGCCAACTGGTTTAAGCGGATGAAGAAGGGTATTCTTACATCTACCAAAGATAAAAAGGATGCTCCTGAAGGTTTATGGTCTAAATGCCCATCCTGCAAATACACCTGTACGGTATCTGAACTGGCGGAGAATAAATTTGTTTGCCCTAAATGCGAATACCACCATCGCATTGGCAGCGAAGAATATTTTGAGATACTTTTTGATGACAATCAATACACCGAGCTTTTTGCCAACATAATATCCAAAGACTATTTAAATTTTGTTGATCTGAAGGCATATGGCAAACGTTTGGAAGAAACCTATGCCAAAACCGGCATACACGATTCTATAACCGTGGCTCATGGAAAAATAAACCAGCATAACCTGGTGGTTGCCTGCATGGATTTTGAATTTATTGGTGGCAGCCTGGGCAGTGTAATGGGCGAAAAAATAAGCCGTGCCTGCGATTATTGTATGGAGCACAACATCCCTTTTATGATCATCAATAAAAGTGGTGGTGCAAGAATGATGGAAAGTGCATTTTCTTTAATGCAGCTTGCAAAAACATCGGGCAAACTATCCCAGCTAAGCGATAAAAAAATACCGTATATCTCTCTTTGTACCGATCCTACTTTTGGTGGCACCACAGCATCCTTCGCCATGCTGGGCGATGTGATTTGTGCCGAACCTGATGCCCTCATTGGTTTTGCGGGCCCAAGAGTAATTAAGGAAACCATTAAAAAAGATTTACCCGAAGGTTTTCAGCGCAGCGAATTTTTACTGGAGCATGGGTTTTTAGACTTTATTGTGCATCGTAAAAATTTAAAAGAAAAATTAACTAACTTGTTGCTTCTGTTTAAAAGTTAAAATTTACTGCAAGCTAACATATACCGGGTATTTCAGCGTATGCAGTGTTTATAATTGAAAAATTATGCTGCTTAAGAGGCTGTCCATATTTGTAATAATGCTGTTACTGATATCGGTTAGCTCAACTGCACAAAATACCCCCTGCACCATACTTGGGCAAAATCCTGAAACTGCTTTTCCGGTTTGCGGCACATCGGTTTTTCATCAAACCATCGTACCGATTTGTGGAAGAAGACAGGTTGCTACCCCCTGCATAGATGATACTTTATATACCGATAGAAACCCATTCTGGTACAAATTCACCTGCTTTCAAAGCGGTAAACTGGTGTTTTTTATTACACCCGATGTAGTAACCGAAGATTATGACTGGCAGATTTTTGACGTGACCGGAAAAAATCCCAGGGATGTTTATACCGATACCAGTACGTTTGTTGTTTGTAGCTGGTCGGGTAATCCGGGAGTAACCGGCGCATCAGAAGACTCTGGCGGCGTTTCATTGATTGAATGTGAAGGTACCTGGCGAAACCGTTTTACAAAGATGCCGGATTTGATTGCAGGCCATAATTATCTTTTACTGGTAAGCCATTTTGATACAACGCAATATGGCTATAATCTTTCTTTTGGCGGCAACGGCAATACAGCCGTAATTACAGATACACTGCCGCCACACATGTTTACTGCAAGCCGGGCAACTTGTGATGGTAGTAAAATATTGGTAAAGCTTAATAAACGAATGAAGTGCAGTACGTTGGCTGCCGATGGATCGGATTTTAAGATTAGTCCGCCGGCAGCAAACATTATAAGTGCCGTGGGCTTTAGTTGCAGCAATGCGTTTGATATGGATTCTGTGTTGCTAACCTTTAGTGCTCCGCTACTTTTTGGTAATTATAATTTAATTGCGAAGACCGGTACAGATGCCAATACCATTTTGGATTTATGCAACAACGGCATACCGGTTGATGAAAGCATTCCCTTTACCGTTTTATCGCCTTTGCCGGTGCCTTTTGATAGTTTAGCCAATAACAGGTGCAGTACAGATTCGGTGATACTTATTTTTCCTGATTTTATTCAATGCAGTTCTGTTGCAGCAAATGGCAGCGATTTTTTTGTTACCGGAACCTATCCTGTAAACATCAGCAATGCCTTGCCTGTAAATTGTTTTAATGGATTAACAAAGCAGGTTGTGTTACATTTTAATGCAAATTTATTTTTGCCAGGCAATTTTCAAATAGTACTTAAAGTTGGCAGCGATGGTAACACCTTGTTAAGCGAATGCGATACACCCTCTGTTGCAGGCTCAGCAATCCCTTTTAAAATATTACCAAAGCCGGTTGCAAGTTTCAGCTTCCCCGATACGGTTTGTCTGCCGGAGGGTAAAGTGTTTTTTGCAAACAACTCAACCATAGCTGATGGATCTGAAAACGCATTCAGGTACATATGGAATTTTGATGACCCTTTGAGCGGCAGTAACAATACATCAACACTAAAATCGCCCACACATATTTACAACAATACCGGTCCGTTTAACGTAAGCCTGCGGATAATTAGCAATGGTGGATGTATGAAGGCTACAACCATCCTGGTAAATACAATACATGGGCAGCCCTTGATAAATTTTGGTATTAGTAAGAAGGATATCTGCCTGGAAGATGCAGTTTTTTTAACTGATTCTACCGTCAATACGGATGGCTATGTTAATTACTGGTATTGGGATTTAGGCGATGGAAAAATTAAAAACACCAAAAACGTTTTATACATTTATACCGCTGCAAAAACGTACAATGTAAGTTTGTACACCGTAAATAATTTTGGTTGCAAAAGCGAAACATTAAGCAAACCAATAACGGTACACGCTTATCCCACTGCCAATGCCGGGCCAGACAGAAAAGTACTGGAAGGCGGCAACCTTACCATAGAGGCATCTGCAACAGGCAACGGTCTTCAGTATTTATACACACCTGCTCAATACCTCAACAACACAACCATCATTAAACCAAAATGTATAGAGCCTAAGTTCGACATATTATATACATTAACTGTAACCGGCAGTGGTGGCTGCACAGTAACGGATGATATGTTTGTAGATGTTTTAAAAATACCACGGATACCCAATACATTTTCGCCCAACAACGATCGTATAAACGATTTGTGGGAGATACAATACCTGGAAGAATATAACGCCAACCACCTGCGTGTATTTACCCGTGCAGGCCAACTGGTATTTGAAAGTAATGGCATGTACAAAGCCTGGGATGGCACTTATAAAGGCAACCCACTGCCCATGGATACTTACTACTACATTATTGAACCCGGCAGCGGCAGAGATGCGGTAGCAGGGTATGTTACCATTGTGCGGTAATGTATCAAATACGGCAATTACATTCTAAAAACCAGGTTACCACCTCTATCAACTACAATGTAATTACCATTTTCAGTATGCTGTATTAAATCTCCATTCCTTGCATACTTTGGCAATGACATATTTTGCAGAATTATCATTTTTCCATTTGCAAGTTCCACTTTTGCAATGTTGCCTCTAATTGAAATAATTCTGCAAACCTCATCCACAATGATAATTTTAGGACTTACTCCATATCTGTTTACATCTATTTTCCCTTTTTGAAATAACAACACAATTGTATAAAAAGGAATAAACTGATACCAGCCGCTGCAATTAATATCATGGCACCTTTTAGCTCCCTGTGCTATCCTGAACCAGGTAAGAAGCAAAAATAACATGATAAGTAACAATTTAAGTATATACAAATAATTAAAAAAAAGCAATGCTGAAAAAATAACAACTGATAAAATGCTGTAAATAATATGCGTTAAACCAAATTCAGTTCTCACAATTCTACCACTAAGTGACAATGGAGATTTAAACATACCATCTAAGTTATTAAAACAAATCTTATTGGGAAACCCGGCGGCAAAGATATTGTTAATGAGTGCGACCCACAGGCAGATAATTATAAAGACAAAAAAAAGTAAAGACAATATCTTTGTAAAAAAAAGGCATTGGAACTTACAAACCGCAAGGCGCATTACGAATATTTTTTTGAGGCAACTTATATAGCAGGCATGGTACTGAGCGGTACCGAAATAAAATCACTACGGGCAGGCAAGGCCAGCTTTAACGATAGTTATTGTTTTTATAACGATGGTGAGCTGTTTGTAAAAAGCCTGCACATTTCTGAATATGCTTTTGGCACGTACAGCAATCATGAACCGCTGCAGGAAAGAAAACTGTTACTTAACAAACGTGAATTAAAAAAATGGGAAAATAAAATAAAAGAGAAAGGCTACTCCATAATACCCCTTCGTTTATTTTTAGCCGAATCGGGTTATTTTAAAATGGAAATTGGCCTGGGTAAAGGCAAAAAGAATTACGATAAAAGAGACAGCATCAAAGAAAGAGAGAACGACCGCGATATTAAAAGAAAATACGGGATATAATTATGTACAGCATGCCGCAACTTTAAGCCGGCTTGGTTGTTTAAACCATAGCATAAAAAATATCGTTAATTAAATAGCGTACCTATATCAATCATCAGGCTTATTAACAGTTAATAATAATGGAATTAATACAGCACCATACACGGCTTGAGGTAATGGATTTTTTGGCAAAAAATATGGAGCAAATAGTGGATAAATTTTTAAAAAAAATTGATGATAACTGGCAGCCCAGCGATTTTTTACCAGATACAGCCTCGGAAAATTTTAATAACGAGCTTAAAGATTTACAGGAACAATGCCGGGAACTACCATACGATTATCTGGCCGTGCTGGTTGGCGATATTATTACCGAAGAAGCCCTGCCAACCTACCAAAGCTGGCTTATTGATGTTACAGGTATTGATAAAATGAAACCCGAAGGCTGGAGCAAATGGGTACGTATGTGGACGGCTGAAGAAAACCGGCATGGCGACCTGCTGAACAAATTTATTTATTTATCGGGCCGCATAAACATGCGGCAAATGGAAATAAGCACCCAATACCTGATTGCAGATGGCTTTGATATTGGCACAGGCCGTGATCCTTATAAAAATTTTGTTTACACTTCTTTTCAGGAACTGGCCACCAATATATCGCACCGGCGCACAGCAACCATTGCCAAAGATCATGGTTGCTTACAGCTATCAAAAATATGCGGCGTAATTGCAGCTGATGAAGCTCGGCACGCCAAGGCTTACAAAAGTTTTGTAAGTAAAATATTTAATATTGATGCCAGTGAAATGATGCTTGTTTTTGAAGAGATGATGCGTAAAAAAATTGTAATGCCTGCGCATTTTTTACGGCAGGCAGGCCAAAAAATTGGCGATACCTACAGCCACTTCAGCGATGCGGCCCAGCGGTTGGGTGTATATACCAGCCTGGATTATACCGAAATACTGGAATCGCTTATTAAGGAATGGAAAATTGCCGACCACCTTAACCTGACTGATAAAGCCGAAAAAGCCCGTGACTATTTAATGAAATTACCAGAGCGTTACCGCAATATTGCCGGCCGTGATCAAAAGCCTGCACTGGCGTATGAGTTTAACTGGATAAAATAAAACGCCCTCCGC
>JAYURR010000053.1:0-2114 GCA_043756605.1 Chitinophagaceae bacterium | reverse complement strand
TTATGACGGTAAGCGGCGAAGAAAAAGGCCTTTGGGGCAGTGAATATTACAGCGATCATCCTTTTTATCCTTTAGAAAAAACAACCGTTGATTTAAATATAGATATGGTTGGCCGTATAGACACAGAGCGTACAAAAGATGATACACTCAACTATGTGTATGTTATCGGGCACGATAAACTCAGCAGCGATTTACCCATCATAAACGAAGGTGCCAACAACAAATATACCAAGCTGGTACTTGATTATAAGTTTGATGACCCAAATGATCAGAACCGCATTTATTTCCGCAGCGATCATTACAATTTTGCCCGTAAAGGTGTACCGGTTTTATTTTTTTACGATGGTATGCTTAAATCAGATTACCACCAGCCAACCGATACGGTTGATAAAATCTACTGGAACCTGTACGAAAAAAGGGTGCGTATGATTTTTTATACAGCCTGGGAAATGGCTAACAGAGATGAGATGTTGAAAAGAGATACACCGTTGAATATGGGGACGAGGTAAGAAGGTTCACGCAAAGAAGCAAATATAAAAGCCGCAAATTACTTTGCGGCTTTTATATTTGAATTACTTTCTCAACTGTTCAATCCACTTTTTATGATTTTTGGAAAGCTCTATTTTACTTTTACAGCGGGTAATATTTTCCTGGTACTCTTTTATCTTATCATCATTTACCGCCATCAAAATTGCCTTTTCATTATATGCAATTGCTTCCGTAAAGTTCAATTTCAACTCTTCCATTAAACCTTGTTTCATAAATACCCATGATTTTTCAATATTGGGAATACGGAAACAGCTTTGCAAATGTTCTTCAAGTTCTTCAAACCTTTCCATATCAGTTAGTAAAGTGGCATAGTTAAGATAGCTATGCGGATATTGTGTATCCGATGCGATTGCAGCTTTGTAATATGCTTCTGCCTTGCTAAAGTCTTCAATCTGTGTTTTACTTAGCCAGCCTAATGAATTTAAAGTTGGTCCGTTACCCGGTTCTTCCATTAATATCATTTCATACTTGCGAAAAGCTTCTACATAATTACCATTCTTGATATCAGCCTCTGCTTCCAGGTATGTCTCTTCAAGTTGTGAATTCATTCCCAAAAAATTAATTTTATTTAAAAATTACCAACCCAATATCCACGCAAATATCAACGGTGCCACAATGGTAGCATCACTCTCCACAATAAATTTAGGTGTTGTAATATCTAATTTGCCCCAGGTAATTTTTTCATTAGGTACAGCGCCGGAGTAACTACCGTAAGATGTTGTTGAATCGCTTATCTGGCAAAAGTAGCTCCAGAAAGGTACATCATGCCACTCCAGATCCTGGTACATCATGGGTACTACGCAAATTGGAAAATCGCCGGCAATACCACCTCCAATCTGAAAAAAGCCAACGCCTTTGCCTGCGGAATTATTACGATACCAATCGGCCAGCCAAACCATATATTCAATACCACTCTTCATGGTGGTAGCTTTCATTTCATTTTTAATAATGTACGATGCAAAAATATTGCCCATCGTACTGTCTTCCCAACCCGGCACCACAATTGGAATATTTTTTTTCGCCGCTGCCAGCATCCAGCTATTCTTGGGGTCAATTTCGTAATACTGTTCCAGCACACCACTCAATAACATTTTGTACATGTACTCATGCGGAAAATAACGTTCGCCTTTATCATCTGCATCCTTCCATATCTTATGAATATGTTGCTGTAATCTTCTGAATGCTTCTTCTTCCGGAATACACGTATCGGTAACCCGGTTAAAATGGTTTTCCAACAGGTTCCATTCGTCCTGCGGACTTAAGTCACGGTAGTTAGGCACTCTTTTATAATGACTGTGTGCCACCAGGTTCATAATATCTTCTTCCAGGTTGGCACCGGTGCAACTGATGATGGCCACTTTATCCTGCCGGATCATTTCTGCCAGGCTCAATCCCAATTCTGCCGTGCTCATGGCACCGGCAAGTGTGATCATCATTTTTCCACCCTCATCCAGGTGTGTTACATATCCTTTCGCTGCATCCATTAAAGCCGCTGCATTAAAATGGCGGTAGTGGTGTTCAATAAAATTTGAAACAGGTCCTCTATTCATAAATTTTCCTCCTTG
>JAYURR010000052.1:0-51295 GCA_043756605.1 Chitinophagaceae bacterium | reverse complement strand
AGTTTTTGTTTTTTACAAGCGGCATGGCGCAATATAAAACCTACAAGCTAAGTGCCGAAGGCGATACGCTGAATGCCATTGATAAAAATGATAAGAAGCAGGGCAAATGGGTTATGCATGTTGAGCCATTAAGGGGCGAACCGGGTTACGAGGAAGAAGGACTTTACAAGGATAATAATAAAGAAGGCATCTGGCGTAAGTACAGTTTGCAGGGCGATATTATTGCGGTTGAATTTTATAAACTGGGCGGTAAACATGGCTTGCAGCAGTATTACACTTATTTGGGAGATTTAATTAGAGAAGAAAGCTGGAAGGGTTACGACCCCGATGCACCTTACGATACCATTGCAGTGTACGGCAGCGGCAATAATGAAATTATAGATTACAAAATTGTAAAGGCTGAGCAATACAGTGTAAAGCATGGCGATTGGAAATTTTACGAAGCCGGCACCGGTCGTTTGGTTAAGGTTGAAAAATATGACCGTGGCCATTTACAAACGCCAAACGACAACAAAAAAACAGCCGCCGCCCCTGCTGAAAAGAAAAAAGAAGTACCCAAAACTGCAGAAATGCTGGAGTGGGAAAAGAAAAATAAAGGAAAGAAAAATGTGGTAAGAGATGGAAGGACGAATTCGGGTGGTTAGTTGTTGGGCCAGCGCAAACACTCAAAAGACTCACTTGTTTTTATTACATTAAAATTTCAATTTAGCCGGTTTATGCTTAGTGGCCTGACAAGAAGAAACGCTGAAAAAATAATAGTTGAAAAGGAATGGCATTGCTCCAATAATCCCAGTTGTGGAGGCCGGGCCGCTCAATATATTCATGCGGTATTTTTAACTGCAGCATTTTTTGATGCAGTCTTCGGTTGCCATCAATAAAAATGTCCTTCTCCCCACAATCAAAAATTATTTTTACATATGTGTTGGTATAATTTTCAATCAGGTTAATTACTGTCATATTATGCCAGTTGTTTGCCTGCAAAATGGTATCGCCAATTCTTTTAATTATATCAAAACGGTTTTTACTTTCTTTTAAATCTACCCCGCCGCTCATACTGCCTGCTGCACCAAAAACAGTTGCATGCCGCAATGCTAAAAACAAAGCACCATGGCCGCCCATGCTTAAACCGGTTATGGCCCGGTGGTTTTTATCGGCAATGCTGCGGTAATTTTTATCAATAAAATGTACAACTTCGGTTGCAACATGTGTTTCGTATTTATACGCAGTATCTATGGGGCTATCAAAATACCAGCTGCTTTTTGCACCGTCCGGGCAAACTATTAATGTTTGATACTGATCTGCATAATTTATCAATTCCGGAACCCTTATTATCCAGTTGCTGTACCAGCCATCATACCCATGCAACAGGTAAACCACCGGAAAACTGGTTCGTTTCCCACCCCGGCGGGTAAACTTTTTGTAACTATCGGGTTTTATTACAACTGCGTTGATGTATTTGTGCATGCTGTTGCTGTAGATAGAAACGGTATCAACAGAACCTGCAAATAGTTTTACTGAAAAACTGAAAACAAAAACTATGGAGAATAAATATTTCATAATTTGTAATTTACGGAAAAGGGTTAATAAAATTGCCAGGCAAAAAAGGGCAGCAAGTTTATTCGTTACTAGTTAAAAATTTATTCAGTAAACCACTGTTATCCCCAAATAAAAAAGCTGCCCAAGATTGAGCAGCTATTTATACTTTTCTATCAATTAATACAATAATACATACAACCATTGCCCAAAGCTGATGCCTCCTTTAAAAATTACAATTACACCCCAAATAATAACCAGCGGTATTAAATATTTAAAGGCTTTTGATTTTATTAAATCTTGTTTTTTCATATTAATAAGTTTAAGAGTGTTAACTCAATTCTTATTTAATCTCCTTCTGCATCGGGTTTACACCACCGCCTGCGCCACGTGGCCCACGGCCGCCTGCAGCATTTTTAAATAACTGAAACTTGCTGGGCGTTGCAAGGGCCGGCCAATTATTGTTCTCAGTATTTATGTCGGCAGTTTCTCTCATGGGATCAAGCTTAATTGAAACCACTTCTTTATTTTTCATAAAAGTTTTTATCACTTTATTTTCGTTTTTGCGCCACACGTTTACCGGTATGCGGTCAATTTCTTTGCTGCCATCTTTAAACGTCCACTCAATGATAATGGGCATTACCAAACCACCCTTATTGCTGAAGGTAAGCTCGTACATATTTTTATCGCCACCCAGTTTAAAGCGTTCGGCTTCGGTGTAATTATCTGCAACCGGTGCAGGTATTGTAACTTCAAAAGCGGTGGTATCCATTTTTGCCTGGTCGCGGTCGTATCTCCAGTAAAAATCTCTGAGCGATGGATCTGCATCTGTTGCAAAAACAATTTTCTTGTCTTCACGGTTTCTTATTTTGGAAATATCATCAAACGAATTTAAAATTGGTTTTGCAACCGCTACCTTTCTGGTAGATGGGCCGTTATTAGCAGGTGCAGCCGGTGCATCTGTATTCAACACGGCCCATTTAACGGTATCAAGTGCTATATCGCAAGGCTCGGTTCCGTAAAACCATCCACGCCAAAACCAATCCAGGTCTTCGGCGCTGGCATCTTCCATGGTACGGAAAAGATCGGCCGGTGTTGGATGTTTAAACGCCCAGCGCCTGGCGTATTCTTTAAAAGCATAATCAAAATTCTCACGGCCCATAATGGTTTCACGCAGTATGTTTAAACCGGTTGCTGGCTTGCTGTAAGCATTGGGGCCAAACTGAATAATGTTTTCGCTGTTGGTCATAATGGGCTCCAGCATATCTTTGGGCAGCTTCATGTAATCAACAATTTTATAGGCCGGCCCTTTGCCCACGGGGAATTTATTATCCCACAATTCTTCGGCTAAATATTCGCAAAAAGAATTCAGTCCTTCATCCATCCAGCTCCATTGCCTTTCATCGCTGTTGATGATCATGGGGAAAAAGTTATGACCCACTTCATGTATCACCACACCCAGCATACCATTTTTTGTGCCTTCGCTGTAAGTGCTGTTGGCACTGTATTTTCCGGCAGCATCTTTTTCGGCACGGCCAAAGTTGAAACAGATCATCGGGTATTCCATTCCATTGGCGGCTTCTAAACTTTGTGCAACCGGGTAAGGATATGGTATGGTGAATTTTGAATACGTTTTGATGGTATGTGCAACTGCTTTGGTGCTGTATTTGCGGTACAAAGCGTAGGCTTCTTTTCCATAAGCACTCATGCACATAACTTTTTTACCTTCTACCATGGCAGGCATGGCATCCCAAACAAATTTGCGGCTGCTGCCCCATGCAAAATCACGAACCATATCGGCTTTAAAAATCCAGGTTTTCTTTTGGGTAGATTTTTGTTTTTCTTTTGCAGTTGCTTCATCTAATGTTACAATTTCGGTAACATCGGTTGCAGTTTGTGCTTTTTGCCAGCGGGCCATTTCTGTTGCAGATAAAACCTGTGGATAGTTTTGCCCCTGCCCGGTTGACATTACAATATGATCTGCAGGCACCGTCATGGCTACTTTGTAGTTACCAAAAGTTAAAGCAAATTCGCCGGTGCCAACAAACTGGTGGTTCTGCCATCCCTGAAAATCGCTATACACACAAAGGCGGGGAAACCACTGTGTCATCGTAAATAAATCATTGCCATCTTCCGGAAAATTTTCGTAACCGCCACGGCCGCCATATTTTGTACGCTCAATAATATTATAGTTCCAATCTACTTTAAAAATAAATTGCTGGCCTGGCTTAAGTGCCATCGGCAATTCAATACGCATCATGGTTTTGTTGATGGTATATGGCAACGCTTTACCGGTTGCATCGGCAACACGGGTAATATTATGGCCATACTCTTTATCCTTATCAACCTTGCCGCTAAACCTTGTAATATCCGCTTCGGTAATGGTTTTAGGCATTGTATTGTTACCATTCTGGTAGCCGGAGTTATTGGTATTGCTGTGCTCATTTTCATCTAACTGCAACCATAAATAAGTAAGTACATCCGGCGAATTATTTATGTAAGTAACTGTTTCCCGGCCAATCAGGCGGCGGTTTACTTCATCCAGTTCGCAGGTAATATCATAATCGCAACGCTGCTGCCAGTACTTTGGGCCGGGTGCGCCGCTTGCAGTACGATATTCGTTTGGCGTAGGAAGAATGGTTCCTAATTGCTCAAACCGGTTGCCATGGTTGCTGCCCGGATTGTTTTTAATATCCTGTGCATTGGCACTGATTGCGATGAAAAGCAAAAAAGCGAAAGCTGTTAGTTGTTTCATTTTTATTTATTATTGAGTGTTTAATTTAATTTATTCACAGAAGCCTGTAGTCTCTCAGGCTAAACTTGTATAAGCCGGTTTAATTTTTGCAAAGCCGCCTTCAACATGTTGCAAGTGATAAGTATTTTAAAAGTTTGATAGGACAATTTTTTACAAAATTGAATTTAGCCACCAAGGCTCGAAGGCACTAAGGAAAAATGCGTAGCATTTTTTTAACTTTGTGCCTTCGAGCCTTGGTGGCTAAATCTTTTCACAGCGAAGCTGAGAAAAGATTCCTGCCTTAATTTTTAAAGAACTTGAAACTTTATCACAATGGCAACCTTTCCAATACCATTTTAAAAGCAATAACACAAGTAATAATTGATAAACTCCACACCCACCATTTTCTTTTTAAACCAATTTTATCAACCAACAAAAAACTTAAAAGTAAAATGGCTGCTACTACTACAATTTGCCCCGCCTCTAAACCAATATTAAAACCAAATAAACTCCAGGCCATGCTTTGATGTTTTGATAGCATAAACCGGAGAGCATTTGCAAAACCCAAACCGTGTATCAACCCAAAGAACAAGGCTAAAAGATAATTTAACTTTAGTGATCTGGGTTCGTAATTTTTTTCGAACAGATTTAAAACCGCCGTAACAATGATGGTACACGGTATTAAAAACTCAACCCATTTATCATCAACCCTAACAATATTATAAACACTTAAGGCCAGCGTAAGTGAATGGCCGATTGTAAAAGCAGTTACCAAAACCAGTACCTGCCGCCAGTTACCGATAAGATAAATGGCACTTAAAGCCAAAACAAAGAGCAAATGATCCAACGCATTCCACGCAATTATATGTTGCCAGCCTAATTTAAAATAAAATCCTAAATCCTGCATTTAAGGGATTATAATTGTTCGATTACATTAATTTTGTATTGCAATGTATCTTTAAAGAAACGATTTTTTATTAACCTGATAGCTAAATGGCAAGTATTTTATTTAAGTGGTTATTGATGGGCGGGTTGGTTTTCAATACTGCCACATCATATCATCCCATATTTGTAAGTGTTACCCAAATTGAACACAATGCCAAGGAAAAAACCCTGGAAATAAGCTGTAAAATTTTTACGGATGATTTTGAAAAAGCACTTAAGGCAACCTACAAAACTTATGTAGATTTATTAAAGCCAAAAGATAAAAACGCCATGAATAAATTAGTAGCTGATTATGTGCAAAAGCATTTGCTGATTAAGGCAGATGGAAAACCAGTTGCCCTGCAGTTCATCGGATACGAGCAGGATGAAGAAGGCATTGAAAGTTATTACCAGGTAAATAATATTGCGAGTGTAAAAAAGCTTGATGTTACCAACAATATTTTATTTGAATTTAAAAAAGAGCAGATCAGCATTATACATACAACCGTAAACGGGAATAAAAAAAGCACCAAGCTTTTAAATCCGGAAGACAAATACAATTTTGAGTTTTGAGTCTTGAGTTTTGAGTTTTGGGTTATTGGAGCGAAGACCAGGCTTTTTAGGTTTGGAGTTTTGGGAGCAAAGATTATGTTTTATTCTATGTCTTTAAATTTTTTGCCCTTTATTAATGTTTTGTTTAGATAAATCATAAAGGCAGCGATTTTAGCTGCAATAATTTAAGCTCCTTTATAATTTAAATCCAGCACTTCTTTTGATATTAAGCCATAATCAAATGCCCTGTACAACTGCGATTGAGATTCATACAAAGACCCCTTAGCAATACCAAGAAAATTAATAAACTCCAATCTGCTTTCTCTGCCAAAGCCTTCGGCAATATTATCCATTACTGAACCCGATGAATCTTTGATCTGATCTTTAAATTTATATTCTTTAGCAAATTTTTCCTGTAGCGTAAGTTGATAAATGCAACCGGCATAATTTCTTGCCTTTTGCCAGATCTCTAAATCCTCAAACCTGTTTACTGTGGCCATAAAAAAAAAATTTGGGTTTTGTGCTAAGTGGTTTATGTTATTCAAGGGAGAAGCAAAATCTTAATATAAAAACCACTTCAAATTTGTTTACCGATCTAGTAAAGTGAAATACTAAGGGTATAACAACCCAAAACCAAAGACTCAAAACCCAAAACCCTAATCTTCCATATCTTCTTTTAGTTCTTCAGATATCTTTATTAAAAGTTTGTCAATCCGTTGCCCGTCCATATCTATAATTTCAATATCAAAACCGTTCCATTCCAACTGTTCGCCAGTTACGGGTATATGCTCAAGTTCGTGTAAAACAAAACCTGCCAGCGTATCAAAATCGTGTTCGCCTTCATTCATCCATTCTGTTTTTTCAAAATGGCTTAAAAAATTATAAAACGGAATCTGTGCATCTACTAAAAAAGAACCATCGCTACGCTCAACAATTTCATATTCTTCCTGTCCGGTTTGCGGCACATCGCCCACAATAGCTTCCAGTATGTCATTCAGGGTAATCATACCTTCCAGTGTACCGTATTCGTTTACAATAAAACAGGTATGTATTTTGGTAGATTTAAATTTTTCGAGCAATTGATATGCGCTGTTATTTTCAGGCACAAACATGGCTGGCTTACACAATGCTTTTATTTTTGTATCGGGTAAAGCCTTTACAATATCTTTTACATACACCACTCCTTTTATATCATCTACCACTTTATCGCAAACCGGATATGTTGAGTAAGTGAGCTCTTCAAACCTGTCTTTAAACTGCTGCACTGTTTCCTGTTCATCAAACCAGATTATATCGGTACGGTGTGTCATCAGCGATGTGATGTTTCTGTCACCCAAATGAAAAAGCCTTTCAATAATATCTTTTTCTTCTTCTTCAATAGCACCATGCTCACTTCCCTCGGCCACCATCGCTTTAATTTCTTCTTCTGTTACCTGGTTATCGGTAACCTTAAGTTTAAAAAGTTTTACAATAAGGTGTGTTGATGAAGTTAACAACCAGATAAAGGGAAATGCAATTTTGCTTAACCAACTCATGGGCTGTGCAAAATTTTTGGCCAGATATTCTGGTCGTGATAAGCCGATTCTTTTAGGAACCAACTCGCCTAAAACCAAAGAAAAATAAGTGAGGATTACTACAATAACTGTTGTGGCAATAGCATTGCTGTAGGCCCTGGCCCAGTCAAACCGGTTAAAAAATTCAATAAGCGGTGTTTTTAAATTTTCGCCCGAAAAAATACCCGTTAAAATCCCTATAAGTGTAATGCCTACCTGTACAGTAGAAAGAAAAACATCGGGATTATTGGCCAGCTTAAGTGCGGCTTTTGCTTTCTCATCGCCTTTGTTTGCCTGCCCTTCCAGCCTTGCTTTACGGGCCGAAACCAACGCAATTTCAGCCATTGAAAAAACTCCGTTAATAAGTATCAACCCGAATATTATCAGTATTTCCGTCATGTATTTTTAAACTAAACCGTAGCTTTTGTTAAACGATTTTCCGCACAAATATCCGATAAGTATTCCAATTAGCCCTCCACATATAATATCAAGCGGATAATGCACTCCAACATACACCTGCGCATAGGCTACGCTAAAGGCCCAAACAAAAAAAAGCACCGGCCATTTTTTAAACTTTGCCTTCAACGTAAAATAAAAAAAAGCCGCCATACCAAAGTGGTTGGTGGCGTGTGAGGATGTGAAACTATTGCTCTGGGGCCGGTAGCCAACCAGTACATGAATCCAGGATGCAATTGATGGTTCGTTACATGGCCTTATGCGGTGAACATAAACTTTTAAAATATGGCTGCTTACAAAATCGCACATGATTACTGCCCCAACTGCAAACAATATCCAAACCCAACCGGTTTTTTTGTGATTAAATAAAATAAGGAGTAAAATAAAAATGTATAACGGGTACCACATTTCGGCATTACGCAACCAGGGCATCAGCCAGTCAAAAAAAGCATTGCTCCATTGGCTGTTGATGATTTTAAATAATTGCCTGTCGTACGAAAGCAGTTGTTCCATTTAATGCAGAATATGAGTTAAATAAGTACCGCTCAAAAATAATTAAACTAAATTTGATATTGATTAAATACTTGTTCATGCTTCTTTTACAACGGATTCCCAAACTGCTGCGCTGGATATTTTCGGTAGTTTTTATTTTGCTGATTGTGATGACCCTCTCCCGCCTGATCATTTTCTGGAAATTCAATCCGCCGGGCAAGTCTTTTTCAGGATCGGCATTTTTTATGGGTTTTAGGTTTGATGCACGGGTGATTTGTATTATTGCATTAGGGATGATGTTGCTATGCGCCATTCCATTTTTAAATCCTTTTAAAAATTTTAGGGCAAAAAAAATCTGGAATATTATACTGCCTTTCATTTTCATCATACTGGTTTTGGTGCTGGCAATAGATTTTTATCACTTTGATTATTTGCACCAGCGGCTTAATGCAACCGTTTTAAATTACCTGCAGGATGCAGGCATTTCTTTTAGCATGATGTGGCAAACGTATCCATTGCTTACAATAGGCATTGCCATCATTGTTTTGTTGCTTTTGGCAATGGTTGTTTTTAGCCGCTTACTTGCACATTATCAACAGCAATACAGTTTTTATAAAAAGAAAGGAGTAGGGCTGTATGCAATTTCTTTTCTCATTTTTGGTATTTTTATTTTTGGTAAGATTGGCCAGTTTCCTTTGCGATGGAGCGATGCTTATACATTGAGTGATGATTTTAAAGCCAACCTGGCACTGAATCCTTTTCAAAGCTTTTTAAGCACGTTGAATTTCAGAAACTCATCTTACGATATAAAAAAAGTAAGGGCAGATTATGCACTCATGTCGAATTATCTTGGAGTAAACTCACCAGATAGTACCACACTCAATTTTCAAAGAAATTATCCGGCAGCAGATACTAGCGGCAATAAACCAAATATTGTTTTAGTTATCTGCGAAAGTTTTAGCGCTTACAAAAGCAGCATGTACAACAATCCGCTAAACACAACGCCCTATTTTAATGAGTTGTGTAAGAACGGGATATTTTTTGATCGTTGCTTTACACCGGCTTATGGCACAGCTCGTGGTGTGTGGGCCACCATCACCGGCATACCCGATGTGGAAAGCCCTAAAACCGCCAGTCGTAACCCCAATGCAGTAGATCAAAATACCATCATCAACAGTTTTAGCGGGTATAATAATTTTTATTTTTTGGGTGGAAGTGCCACCTGGGCAAACATACGTGGTGTGCTAATCAACAACATTAAAAATTTAAAGCTGTACGAAGAAAATGATTACCAAGCAAAGAAAATTGATGTGTGGGGCATCAGCGATAAAAATTTATTTTTAGAGTCTAACAAAATTTTAAAACAACAAACCAAACCTTTTTTTGCGGTTATACAAACTGCCGATAATCACCGGCCGTACACCATCCCGGCAGAAGATAAAAAAGAATTTAAAATGCTTTCTTATTCATCCGATTCGCTAAAGCGGTTTGGTTTTGAAAGTAATGAAGAGCTGAATGCTTTTCGCTACACCGATTTTGGTTATCAAAAATTTATGGAAGCCGCAAAAAAAGAAGCGTACTTTAAAAATACCATTTTTGTTTTTGTAGGCGATCATGGCATTCGTTACAACGGCACGCTTGATTATCTTCCCAAAGCCTGGACTGAACAAGGACTTACCTGTGAGCATGTGCCGCTATTATTTTATGCTCCTGGATTGCTGAAGCCTCAAAAAATAAGCAACGTATGTTCGCAAGTAGATATTTTACCAACCATTGCATCGCTGGCAAAAACATCTTATACAAATAATACTATGGGCCGCAATTTATTTGACACAGCGACTTATGCACAGCTTTCGGCCCACTACAATAGTGTAATCATCAGATCGCCAAAATATTCAGCTTTTGTTATTGATCATGACGTGCATACAATTGGAATTGTAAACAATCAATATTATTACCTCAAAAATTTAAAGACCGGTAAAGAAGATTTTGTTTCGATGACGGGTAATGAACCGGTACCAGTGAATGCAGCAACTGACAGTACTAAAAAATATCTGCAAAAGCTTACTGATGCCTATTACGAAACGGCCAAGTATTTACTGCTGAACAATAAGAAGAAGCCTTAGATTTTTTTTAGAATCTACTTTGCAGTTTTGTTTGCGCCACCAATTACATAAATTAACACGAATGGAACTGTATTGTTCGTGTTAATTTATGTAATTGGTGGCAAGCAAAACTCACGAAGTGAGTTCAAGGTGAGTCAACCAAACTATCTGCGTTTCTATCAACAGTTTTAGTATTTTCGCATACTTCGTTCAAGCTAAGGAAATAATTAACTATGCTCATAAGCTGGCGTGTTCCCAAAACCATACAATGGATAGTAAAGCTGTTCTTTATATACCTGTGCATATTTACCGCCTTTCGCATTGCAACCGTAATTTGTTTTAAGCCGGGTTCAATTGCTGTACTCGATCTTGGCTCTTCTTTCTGGCTTGGGTTAAAATACGATCTGCGCTGGATTGCTATTATTTTATTACCCATTGCATTGCTCTCTTTATTTCCACGCCTGTCGCCATTTACAAGCGAAAGAGGTAAAAAATTATGGACCGGTTATTTAGGAATTGTAACGCTGCTTGTGTTGTTTTTTTATGGTGCCGATTTTGGCCAGTTTGCCTACATCAATGCCAGGCTTAATGCCGATGCTTTGATTTTTGCAGAAGACCCAAGAGAAAGTTTGCAAATGGTTTGGCAGAGTTATCCGGTTGTATGGATATTGTTTGGATTGACTGGTGCAGTGATGATGATGATATGGATGTTTCGCCGGATGCATGTTGATGTAACAGAAAAAAATATCAACATCCACAAATTTACTTACCGGCGCAGATGGCATGCTACAGCATTGTTGCTGCTTGGCTGGTTTGTGTATGGTTTTTTTACGGCAAAACCTTTAGATTTTTTCAGGGCTTTTAATTTAAACGATGAGTTTAAAAGTAACCTGGCCTTAAATCCGATGCAGAATTTTTTTACAACGCTTCGTTTTCGTAATCCCGATCATAATAACAAAGCCGCCGATTACTATAACGACATCAGCAGTTTTTTACAATTAGATAAAAACAATAATTTTAAAAAAGGCTATAGCCGCCTTGTACACCCTGGCAGCAAGGCGTTTGAAAGTCAGCCGAATGTGGTACTTATTATTTGCGAAAGTTTTAGCATGTACAAAAGCAGCATGAGCGGCAACCCCTTAAACAGTACGCCTTATTTTAACCAGATGTGTAACGAAGGCATTTTTTTTGACCGTTGTTTTACACCAAGCTTTGGTACTGCCCGTGGTGTTTTTGCAACCATCACCGGCATACCCGATGTGCAGCTTTCTAAATTCAGTACCCGTAATGAAGAGTCAGTAAATCAACGCACCATCATCAATGATTTTGACGGTTACGAAAAATATTATTTTATAGGTGGCCGCAGCCAGTTTAATAATTTTAAAGGCCTGCTTGCCAACATTAATAACCTGCATGTATATGAAGAGGGAAGTTACAAAGCGCAAAAGCTGAACGTATGGGGCATCAGCGATAAAAATTTATTTCTGGAAGCCAATGAAGTTTTATCAAAACAGGATAAACCATTTTTTGCCATTATACAAACTGCCGATAACCATCGCCCATTTGATATACCGGAAGAAGATAAAGATTTTGCCCGTGACCTGATAGGCAATGAAGATTTACAAAAGTATGGTTTTGAATCGCTGAAAGAATACCATGCATTTGCCTACACCGATTATTGCATTAAAAAATTTATGGAGGCTGCAAAAACTTCGCCCCATTTTAATAATACTATTTTTGTTTTTACCGGCGACCATGGCGTAGAAGGCAACGCTACAGCCCTTTATCCGCTGGCCTGGACGGAGCAACGCCTGGCTGATGAGCATGTACCTTTGCTGTTTTATGCACCGGCTTTACTACAGCCGCAAAAAAGAAACGAAGCAGTTTCGCAAATTGATATTTTGCCAACCATTGCAGGCATGATGCAGCAGCCGTACTTAAATACAACTTTGGGTAGAGATGTTTTAGACTCAACCAAAAAAGAAAATGCAGCATTCATTATTTACCATGCACCCGGTTGGATTGGAGTGGTGAACGATGATTATTTTTTTAGAAAAAATATCCGGTTTAAAAAAGAAGAATTGGTGCCTGTTCGTAATAACCTGCCGGTTTTATCGCAGCTTCAATACGATTCTGTAAAAGCACATTTATCGCAACTTACTTCGGCGATGTACGAAACAGCGAGGTGGATGCTTATCAATAATAAAAACAAGTAACGTAGGTATCTGGCCACTACGAAAAGACTTTAATTTATAATGTCTTGGCATTTTTAGCACTCTTAAAATTACAGAGTATTCATAGTGGCCAGACACCTATCAACCTTTTATCTTCTTCGCAATCATCAGCATCCTTGGCGATTTTTTTACATCGTAATTACCAAAACCATAATCGCCAAATACTTCCTGTATCTGTAAACCCTGGTAAGCAAACATTTCGGTAAAATCTCCCAAAGAAAATTTAGCAACTTTTTCTGTGTACATCAACGGCTCCCGCAGTTTTTCATCTTCCACAACAATCTTCTTGTAAAAATGGGTTTCATCAAACCATTTGGTGATGATAAAATTAATACCGTCAATTTCTTTTTCTGACTGATGTATCAGATGATCTTCGGCATAATGCACATTTAAAAAATCCATTACAAAAAAACCGTCTTTCTTAATAGCCTGCGCAATGGTGCGTATGGCGTTATCATGCTCCCTGCGGGTTTTAAAATAACCAAAGCTGGTAAAAAAATTAAAAGCATAATCAAAATAATTTATCCAAAAAGGCAACCGCATATCATGTTTGTAAAAATGCAGCGTATCGGTTTGCGATTGCAATGCTTCATTAATACTATCATCACTCAAATCAATTCCGGTAACATCAAAACTCTTATTTGCCAATTGAATAGAATGTCTGCCTTTACCACAAGCTACATCCAGCATGCTGCTGCCCAATATTGGTTTGAGATAATTAATCAGTTTATCAATAAAAGCCGCCGCCTCCCTGTCGTCCCTGTTAAAATACAATTGATGATAATAAGGAGAATTGAACCAATCTTTAAACCAGGTTTGTTGCATGTGAGCAAAGTTACAGGTTTAGGGTTTAGGGTTTAGAGTTTAGGGTTTAGAGCTTTTTAATTCACAGTAACCTGATAAGTGACTGGCTCGTTGCACTTCAAACACAAAACACATAACTCAAAACCCCAAACTTTAAGTTTCTTATATTTGCAGTCCCTAAATGAAAAAGCATGGCATTGATAAAAAGCATTTCTGGTATTAGAGGTACCATCGGCGGAAAAACCAACGTTAACCTTACTCCCGTTGATATTGTAAAATTTGCAGCCGCATATGGTAGTTGGATTTTACAACAAAGCGATAATAAAAAAATAGTTATTGGTCGTGATGGCCGGATAAGCGGCGAAATGGTGAGCAACCTGGTAGTAAATACATTGATAGGTTTGGGAATTGATGTAATTGATCTTGGCCTAAGCACCACACCTACTGTTGAAATGGCTGTTACGTTTGAAGAAGCTGCCGGAGGTATTATTCTTACAGCAAGTCATAATCCAAAAGAATGGAACGCATTAAAATTACTCAACCACAAAGGCGAATTTATAAGCGGCGATGAAGGCAAACTTATTTTAACCGCAGCCGAAAATGAAGATTTTGATTTTGCAAAAGTAGATAAACTGGGCACTTATAAAAAGGATGAAAGTTTATTGAAGAAACATATTGATGCAGTTGTTAACTATGAACTGGTAGATGCTGCTGCGATAAAAAAACAAAACTTTAAAATTGTTGTAGATGCCGTTAACAGTACCGGTGCAATTGCAGTACCGGCTTTGTTAAAAGCTTTGGGCGTAAAAGATATTTTTGTTTTAAACGCAGAAGTAAACGGGAATTTTGCACACAATCCAGAGCCATTGCCAGAGCATTTAACAGAGCTAAGCAGTGCAGTGGTTTCGCAAAATGCAAGCCTGGGTATTGCGATTGACCCCGATGTTGACCGCCTTTGTTTTGTTTGTGAAGACGGCAGCATGTTTGGCGAAGAATATACACTGGTTGCGGTGGCAGATTATATTTTAGGCAAGCGAAAAGGAAACACCGTTTCAAACATGTCGAGCACAAGGGCTTTAAAAGATGTAACCATAAAACATGGTGGCGAATATACTGCAAGCATGGTTGGTGAAGTGAATGTGGTAAATAAAATGAAGGCAGTAAATGCGGTGATTGGCGGCGAAGGCAATGGCGGCATCATTGTGCCAGACCTGCACTATGGCCGTGATGCATTGATCGGCATCGCCTTGTTTTTAACGCATCTTGCTAAAAGCAAAAAAACCATCAGGCAGTTGCGCAGTACTTACCCCAATTATTTTATCAGCAAAAATAAAATTGAACTCAGCAACGGCACCGATGTAAAAACTATTTTTAAAAATATAAAAGACCTGTATAAAAATCAGCCGATAAATGATGAAGATGGATTGAAGATTGAATTTGATAACGATTGGGTACATTTACGCACCAGCAATACTGAGCCAATCATCCGCATTTACGCCGAAAGTAATTTTGAAACTACAGCAGATAATATTGCAAAACGTTTGATGCAGGATATTGGGAAGATGATGTAGGACGGTTTTTAGTTTGTGGTTTTTAGTTTGTGGTTAAAAAAGTAAAATGATTTAAACAACCCTTCAACTATCAGACACCCAACCACAAACAACAAACCATAAACCACAAACTAAAATGAACAGAATTTACTTCGACAACGCCGCCACCACCGCACTTGATCCACAGGTGCTGGAAACCATGATGCCTTACTTAACAGAAAAGTTTGGCAACCCATCTTCCATTTATTCTTATGGCCGTGAAACAAGAATGGCTATTGAAACTGCCCGTAAAACAGTTGCAAAAATTTTAAATGCACACCCCGCCGAAATATTTTTTACCAGCGGTGGTACCGAGAGCAGCAACACCGCTATCTCCTGCGCCATTCGTGATTTGGGTTGTAAACATATCATCACTTCTGCCATAGAACACCACGCCGTAACACATACCGTTGAACATATAGATAACCTGGATATTGCCAAAGTGAGTTATGTAAAATTATTACCCAACGGACATGTTGATATTGAAGACCTGGAAAAATTATTGGCCGCCGCCGAAGAAAAAACATTGGTTACTTTAATGCATGCCAATAATGAAATCGGTAATATTTTAGACATACCCGCCGTAGGCGAATTATGCAAATTGTATGGCGCTATTTTTCACAGCGATACCGTGCAAACGATTGGGCACTTTCCTTTCGACCTGCGCAATACACCCGTTCATTTTATCACCGGCGCTGCACATAAATTTCACGGGCCAAAAGGCGTGGGCATTTTATACATAAACGAGAACGTACGCATAAAACCCTTTGTACACGGCGGCGGGCAAGAACGTAACATGCGTGCCGGAACCGAAAACCTCTACGGCATTGTCGGCTTTGCCAAAGCACTTGAAATGGCAACCGCCACACACGAAGAGGATATGGCCTACATCGGTACGCTGAAGTATTACATGATGGACGAACTGAAAAAAAATATTCCTGGCATTGCATTCAACGGCGATGCACTGGGGCGTTGTTTATACACCGTGCTCAGTGCCAGTTTTCCCAAAACAGAAAAATCGGAGATGATACTTTTTAATCTCGACATTAATAATATTTGCGCCAGCGGCGGCAGCGCCTGCACCAGTGGCGCCGATCAGGGCAGCCACGTTATCCGTGCCATCAACAACAACCCCAACCAGGTAACCGTGCGTTTTAGTTTTAGCAAACACAATACACGTGAAGAGGTTGATACGGTGGTGGAGAAGTTGAAGGATTTGGTGTAACTCTTCGCTTCTGTCATGCTGAGGAACGAAGCATCTCATGCTACGGAGCGATTTCTTTTTTTTGAGCCCAGCCACATGAATGCTATTTAGCTTCATTGGCGTCGCACTCTTTTACGATATAACTTTATTGGGCTTTTATCTAAGCGTAGAACTTATAAGAGTTTTGTATATTTAGAAATAGTAGTAACCCGTTGGCGGAGTTATTTTGATTAGTCCCTTTAGGGACGGCAGATTGGTAGAAAAACAAAACAGCATAAAATAAATGCCGTAGGCATGATAGAAAATCCCAAAAGTCTGTCGTGCCTATGGCACTTTTGCCAGATATTTTAATCTTTCTACCAATCTTTAGCCTACGAGGCATTAAAAGATTAACTCCGCCAACGGGTTAGTAATATAAATGATCTTCAAAAAAAAGAACAATCAATGAATAAAGAAATTACACAATGGCTTCCTTTATTAGTAACTATAGTTGCAGGTATTTTTGCTTTGTCTCAAATAAAATCAAACAATATTACCAATGCAAGAATAAAATGGCTTGAAAATCTAAAACAAGTATTAACAGATTTTCTATCAGAATGCACAATTTTACAATTAAAGGAGGGAGTAAGCAAGGGGATATATGAGAAAGGTCAAAAAACTCCAGTTTCGGATAATACTTTGGCTTATTTAAATAAAATTAATGAAAGTACGATTGAACATTTAAAAATAATCGAATCCAAACATGATCTTATAAAATTAAATTTAAACCCAAAAGAAATTTTACATCAAAAACTTGAAAAACTTCTGGATGATTATATGGAGTTATTTAATAAAATTCCAGAAAAAAAGACAACGGAAGATTATAATGCATTAACTCGTAAAATGGGAGCTTATTCCGATACCCTTGTTTTACTTATTAGGTTTATTATGAAACTTGAATGGGAAAAGACAAAACGTACATTCATATTTAGAAAGTGGTACATGAAATTTGGGAATGGAAAAAAAATGTTAATTGAGGCATCGAATATAAAACTTCTTCCCGAAAGACAGGCTCAAGAGAAATAGATTCGTGCCGTAGATACCCACTTGCCACCGCCTGGTTTTTAACCAGCGACATATAAAGCCTTCCGATATTTTAATACACACAACAACCTACTCCTGTTCATAAATCTCAATTAAAAAAACAATTACTTTATTTACCTTCAACTCTAAACACAGCTAAATGAAAAAGCAGGATGCAATAAAAATATTTGAGGATAAAAAAGTACGTGCCTTGTGGGATGCAGAACAGGAGAAATGGTATATCGCAATTGTTGATGCGGTAGCTGCACTAACAGACAGCCCAAATCCGCAGGTGTATTGGAGAGTAATGAAAAAAAGGTTAAAAGACGAGGGAAATGAAACCGTTACAAATTGTAACGGTTTGAAAATGCTTGCACCTGATGGCAAAATGAGAATGACTGATGTTGCCGATACCGAACAGCTTTTCAGGCTCATACAATCCATTCCATCGCCAAAGGCAGAACCCTTTAAACTGTGGCTTGCCAAAGTAGCTGCTGAAAGATTAGATGAAATGCAGGACCCCGAACTTACTATTGACAGGGCTTTGGAACAATATGTACACTTAGGATATTCAGAAAGCTGGATTAACCAACGCCTGAAAAGTATTGAAATACGAAAAGAGCTAACTGATGAATGGAAGAAAAGAGGACTTAAAGCTGGCGTTCAGTTTGCTACACTTACAGATATTATTACGCAGGCATGGGCAGATAAAACTACTAAAGAATATAAAATACTCAAAGGCTTAAAAAAGGAAAATTTACGGGATAACATGACCAATACTGAACTGATCTTAAATATGCTTGCCGAGGCTTCTGCCAAAGATATTTCAGCCGCAGTAAATCCCAACACTTTTGAAGAGAGCAAAAAAGTAGCAAAACAGGGAGGTAATGTAGCCAGGATTGCAAGAATTGAACTGGAAGCCAGAACCGGTAAAAAAGTGGTAACAGCTTTAAATGCAAAAATGATTTTAAATAAAAGCAACAGCACTAAAGAACTTAACAAAAAAAAGTCTGAAAAATGAAAAATTAAAAACTATACCCCAGCTTCTCTCCCACTTCTTTCCCCAACGCCGGCAACTTCTTCCTATCCACCAAAAAGCTATTCAGTTGCGCCAGCTCTTTAAAAATATAATGTTTTCTGCCGCTGTAGGTAGCTGCTTGCCGCCGCCTGGTTTTTAACCAGCGGCATCTAAAGCCCCTGTCGAAACTTTTCCTTTAGAATTTTTATCCTTGTTGTTAGAAACTCTACTTGGGTCTTTAGAAACTTCTTCCAAGCCTTTAGAAGGTCAATTTGTGCCTTTAGAAGCTATATCCGGGCATTTAGAAATGATATCTTGTTCTTTAGAAGCTTTACCAGTGTCTTTAGAAGCTCTACCTATGCCTTTAGAAGCTATACCTATGCCTTTAGAAGCTTTATCCGTGCCTTTAAAAATTATACCCCAACTTCTCCCCAACTTCCTTCCCCAACAACGGCAACTTCTTTCTATCCACCAAAAAACTATTCAGTTGCGCCAGCTCTTTAAAAATATAATGTTTATCCATGGCTGCTTTTAAATAACCGGCGCCGCTGCTGCCGCCGGTACCAATGCGGGTGCCAATCATACGCTGCACCATATTAATGTGGCGGCTGCGCCAGTTGCTTAACTGGTTGTCAATTTCCAGTAGTGTATCCAATAATTGAAAAGGTTGCTCCAGCATGGGGTATCCATGGTACATCATAATAAACAAAGCCGAGCGGCAGGCTTTGGGGCTAAGGTTTCTTTCAACATTTTCATCTGCATTATTAAAAATAGTTTCAAAAGTGGCTGCATTATTTTTTTCAGCTTCGGCCAAACTGTTTACATAAATCTGCTGGTAATTGCTCCAGAATTCTTCGGTGATAAACGGCATTCTTTCAAGCCAGGCATTAATCAATTGCAAAACACTTTTGCCACTTTCGGCATCTTTAATAATGGCAATATCTTTTTCTTTCAGTTGAGAGGTATAATAATTTTGCCCGTGGCGCTGTTCAAATTTTAAGCCCAGTTTTGCTTCCAGCACTTTAAACTGGTAACTCTGAAACCCGGATGCAGGCCGCAGCATATCCCGGAAGTCGAGAAAATCCATTGGCGTCATTGTCTCCATAATATCTATCTGCTGCACCAATACTTTTAAAATGGTAACTACTCTTTTTAAGCGGTGTACCACGGTTTGCATTTCGGGGCTGTTATCATTTACCACCGGCCTGTTCATAATATCAATAACCGAATTCACCTCAAACAAAATCTGCTTAAACCAAAGTTCATAAGCCTGGTGTATGATGATGAATAACATTTCATCATGCGCCGGTTCTTTTCCGTCTTTAAAACTTTCGGGGTTCTGTGCATCGGTAATTTTTTCCAGTTGCAGGTAATCTGCATAATAAACAGCCTTCTCCATGTCGCAAATTTTTGTGCAGCAAACTTAATCTTTTTAGATGTCAGGCCACTGCGATTTCATTTAAATAATTTCACTTACAGCCCTGTAAGGGCGATAGATTGGTAGATAATTAGCTCTCTGAATTTTAAGCCCCATCGGGGCGACACAATAATCGCAACAGATGTATCGCCCCGATGGGGCTTAAAAACAATGTGTTCAATATTGCTACCAATCTATCGCTCCTACGGAACTGCTGCCATTTGTTAACCGCTTGCAAATAAAAAACCCTTTAACAAATCCTTCTCTAAAATAAAAAACGATGGCATCATTTTTTAATTAATAAAAATCACGCAGCCCTTAAAACCTGCAAACCAACTATGATAAAGAAATTTTTTGCTGTTACTATTATTACTTTAACGATGGCTCATGCAACAAATGCACAGGTAAGTTATGGAATCAGATCGGGTGTAAATTATGCCACCTGGAAAGGCGATGACATACAGATTATTGAAGACCTTGTTGATAAAACAGATGGTTATGTTGTAACAAAAGGCAGAACAGGCCTACATATCGGCGGTTATGTAAATATTCCCATCAGCAATACATTTTCTTTTGAGCCTGGCATTGCCTATTCAAAAAAAGGATACAGTCTTAAAGGCGATTTTCAGATACCAGTTTTAAAATACCTGAATATTAATGCACGTGCACAGGTACAATCGCATTATATAGATATGCCTTTGCTGATAAGGGCCAATGTTTATAAAGGATTGAATGTATATGCAGGGCCGCAGGTTTCGTACCTGGTGCGTAGTACATTAAATGCAAAACTGGGTGTGTTTGGCATTACGCTTTTTAACAGAGGAGTTGGTATTACAGAGCGATTTAATAAAGTTGATATGGGTTTAACAGGCGGCGTAGGTTACCAGTTTGAAAACGGACTTAACGTGCAGGCTGGTTACGATTACGGATTATCAACCCTTGATAAAAATGAAAATTATTCGGCTTATAACCGTGTTGTAAAAGTTTCGGTAGGCTTTAGTTTTTAGTTGATGGTTAATGATGGAAATGCGGCATCTGGCAACGGGTGCCCCTTTCTTGTACCCCCTAACCCCCTGCCCTTCGGCTTCGCTTAGGATGAGGGGGAATTGGAGCATTCGTAATTAAATATCATTCAATTTTCAAAATCAATTTAAGCAATGATTTTCCTTAAATTTGCAGCCCGGCCCACGGATTAACGGATTAACGGATTAACGGATTAACCAATTAACGGATTAACCAATTAACGAATTAACCAATTAACGGATTAACAATATTATGGGAAGAATATTTGAAGTTAGAAAAAGCAGCATGTTTGCCCGCTGGGATAAAATGGCAAAGAATTTTACCCGTATTGGTAAAGAGATAGCCATTGCTGTAAAAGCCAGTGGCCCCGACCCCAATAGTAACCCTGCGTTAAGAAGATGCTACCTGAATGCAAAGGCCTGCGGCATGCCCAAAGACCGTGTGGAAGCGGCTATTAAACGTGCCATGGGTAAAGACACCAGCAACTACGAAGAGGTAATGTATGAAGGTTATGCACCACATGGTATTGCTGTATTGGTAGAAACTGCGACAGATAACACTACCAGAACTGTTGCTAATGTACGCATGCATTTTACAAAAGGGCAAGGTGCATTGGGCACAACCGGCAGTGTGGCTTTTGGTTTTACACACATGGCCGAATTTAAAATTAAAGGCGAAGGGGTTAACGTAGATGACCTTGAATTTGAACTGATTGATTTTGGTTTGGAAGAAATAGGTGAAGATGCAGAAGGCAATGTGATCATCCGCACACCTTTTAATGAATACGGCAATATGAGCAAGGCTTTGGAAGAAAAGAAAATTGAAGTTATTAGTGCCGAACTTACCTGGATACCGGCCAACACCATGGAGTTGAGCGAAGAACAGGCCAACGATGTTTTAAAAATGGTAGATCATCTGGAGCAGGATGAAGATGTGCAAAAAGTTTATCACAATCTTAAATAAAAAGTTTAAGGAGTTTAAAAAGTTTGAGAGGTTTAAAATAACTACTAAGGGCTCAACTTATTAAACCTGTTGAACATTTTAAACCTTTAAACATTTATTTCTCCCTTCATGTAGAATACTGCTTTGCCTTTTATAATAACCCGTTCATCTTTCTGCTCACACCAAAGTTCGCCGCCACGTTTTGAAAGTTGAAAAGCATGTAGATTATCCTTGCCTAATTTTTCGGCCCAAAAGGGAATTAATTGTGAGTGAGACGAACCGGTTACGGGATCTTCCGGAACGCCGCAATTGGGGGCAAAAAAGCGGGATACAAAATCGCTGTTACAGCCTGGTGCTGTTACAACAATGCCGATTACATCAATTTTATTCAGCAGAGAAAAATCTGGTGTTACCGCCAAAACATCTTTTTGGGTTTCCAATTCAACAATATAATCACGGTTTTTATATACCCCCAAATGCTCAGTGATGCCTAATCCTTTTATCAATTCTTCCGGGTAATCTGTCACTCTTTCAGGCTTCCAGGATGGGAAATTCAAAGCAATGTAATCCCCGTCCCGCTGCACTTTCAGCAAACCGCTTTGCGAATAAAAATTGATTGTATCTTTTTCATATCCCAGCAATTCAAACAGCACAAATGCAGCAGCCAATGTTGCATGGCCACAAAGATCAATTTCCAGTTCAGGTGTAAACCATCTAATATGAAAGCCATCTTCATTGGGTACAAAAAAAACTGTTTCAGCAAGATTGTTTTCTTCGGCGATCTGTTGCATCAACGAAACATCAATCCATTTTTCCAACGGAATTACAGCAGCAGGATTGCCGCTGAAAAGTTTGTCTGCAAAAGCATCAATTTGATATAAAGTCATAATTGGCAATTAACAAAGGGCAATATGCAAAAAGCATTCAACAGACTCTGGACATTTTTAATATTAACAGGGTTGTGTCTCATGTGATTTAATAATCGCCCGATTTCTTCATTACGTAATAGAAAAACATTGTGCTGTTCTGAGGTTATGTATTTACAGGCCAATGCAAAATCAAACCAAACTCCGGTTTCAGAGTTTTCAGCATCACAGTCCGAAATTTTTGAAACAAAATTAGCTGGATATATTTTTTTACGGTAAGCTTCGGCCAAATTAGTACATACACTTCTCGAAGAACGCCTCACCTGATCTGTTAAAGAATATGTTTCTTCTTTTGGGAAACTTTTTGAAACCGTAAATATTTCCATGGCCTGAGCAAATGCCAATTTATAAACTTTAGTGTCTTTAAAATTAACAACTCCCATGTGTAGTGTTTTGTTTATTCAAAATGCTTAATTGCAAATTGCCCATTGCCAATTGCATTTTTATTCACTCATCATTTCTTTTATCACCCCAACCACATCTTCTGTATTTGGTTTGCTGAAATAATCACCATCGCTCCCATAAGATGGGCGGTGTGCTTTGCCTGTAATGGTTCTCGGCGATACATCCAGATGTTTATAGCCTCCCTGCTCTTCCATCACTTTATTAAACATGTATGCTGCTGCGCCGCCCGGCACATCTTCATCAACAAAAACTATGCGGTTTGTTTTTTTAAGGCACTCAACAATGGAATGATTTATATCAAAAGGCAATAAAGTTTGTACATCCACCACTTCGCAACTAATGCCCATTTTATCCAGCGTTTCGGTTGCTTCTAAAACAATACGAAGGGTAGAACCATAAGTTACAATCGTTACATCGGTTCCTTCTTTCACAATTTCCGGGATACCTAACGGAACAGTGTAGGCCATTAAGTTGGATGGTAATTTTTCTTTTAAACGATATCCATTTAAACATTCAATTACCAAAGCCGGATCGCTAGCCTGTAACAACGTATTGTACATACCTGCGGCTTGCACCATGTTACGTGGCACACACACATACATGCCACGCAGTGCATTAATGATCATACCCATGGGTGAGCCGCTATGCCATATCCCTTCCAGCCGGTGGCCTCTTGTTCTTACAATCAGCGGACAGCTTTGCTGCCCAGCCGTGCGGAAATGCGTTGTGCAAACATCATCACTTAAAGGTTGGAGCCCGTACAATAAATAATCTAAGTATTGAATTTCGGCAATGGGGCGCAGGCCTCTTAAAGCCAGGCCTATACCCTGTCCCATAATGGTAAGTTCACGTATGCCTGTATCAAAAATGCGGTCCTTTCCATGCTTTTCCTGCAGGCCGCTGAAGCCTTGATTTACATCCCCAATATGGCCAAGATCTTCGCCAAAAGCAACCACTTTATTATTGGTTGTAAATAATTCATCAAAATATTTATTCAATACTTCGTAGCCATTTACAATTGCTGCATCATCTGCATAATAAGCATTTATTGGAGTTACCCTTAATGCCGACTTTGGGCCATCATTATATAAAAAGCTATTGTAAAGTCCGGCAAATGTTGTTTTAAGTTTTGTGTAATATTCACGGATTCCATTGGCCGCAGTATCATTGCCGGCAATATCTAAAACGGTTGCCAATGTTTTCATAACATCTCTCCGCATGGGTTCACGCAAAGCAACAAGTGCATCAACCAATTTTTTTACCTGCGGATCAGATTCAAGCACCTGCAGCTTTTCAACGGCATCTGCAACCAATTTTTTTATCGGTTCAAAATATTTAGCCCAGGCTTTTTGTTTGCTTTCTTTTACAAATTGTGCAGCGTCAGTTTCAATTTTTACAAGTTCTTCTTCATCTGCCAAAGCATTGGCAATAACCCATTCACGCATTTGTTTAAGGCCATCCCATTCTTTTTCCCACTCCAAACGTTCGGGTGTTTTATACCGCTCATGACTGCCGGATGTGGAGTGGCCCTGCGGCTGTGTTATTTCTTCTACATGAAAAATTGCTGGTGTGTGTGTGTCACGAATTTTTTGAATGGCAGGTTCCAGTATTTCGCACATGCCGGCATAATCCCATCCTTTTAATTTATAAATATCAATACCGTTGGTATCTTCTTTTTTCTGAAATCCTTTTAAAGCATCTGAGATTGAAGCCTTAGTTGTCTGGTATTTTTTAGGCACAGAAATCCCGTAACCATCATCCCAAACAAAAACGGCTAATGGTACCTGTAACACACCTGCTGCATTGATGGTTTCCCAAAAATGCCCTTCGCTGGTTGATGCATCGCCAATGGTGCAAAAACAAACTTCGTTACCATTATTACTCAGGTTGGTTAAGTTATTAAGTTCCTTTATTTTTCTGAAGGCTTTGGATGCGAATGCCAGCCCAAGTGCACGTGGCATTTGCCCGGCAGTAGGCGCAATATCGCTGCTTATATTTTTAAGTTCGGATAGATTTAACCAATCGCCGTTTTCATTTACAAATTTTGTAGCAAAGTGTGCATTCATTTGCCGGCCTGCGCTAAAGGGATCGTTCTCCACATTTGGATCGGCATATAACTGAGAGAAAAACTGCTCAACAGTTGCCAGGCCGTTTGCAAACATAAAAGTCTGATCGCGATAATAGCCTGAGCGAAAATCGCCGGGCTTAAAAAATTTTGCGGCTGCTAGCTGTGCTACTTCTTTACCATCGCCAAAAATGCCAAATTTTGCTTTGCCGGTAAGTACTTCTCTGCGGCCAAGCAGGCTGGTTTCTCTGCTTTCGCAGGCGCACTTGTAATCAGTAAGCACTGTGTTTCTAAAATTATCAAAACTCAGTTTTTCCTGTAAAGCAGCATCGTTATTTGTATTTGTATCCATAACATGGTATATGTTGGGCAAAAATATAAATTATAGGGCAGCCTTTGTTAAAAATCTCCTAACAGGGTAACAATTTAAAACAGATACAGTCGTTTTATTATCTTTGATAGCGTTAACCTAAACTATTTAATATGAAACAATTACTTACATGCTTATCTGCACTTTGTTTGATGACGGCAGTGAAAGCTCAAACCGGAACATCGGTTACTGCTGCTCCTGTTGCTGTACAAACAAGTACTGTAACCACCAATGTAACCGCTAATACAATTTCAATTGCACAGGCCGATGAAATGCTTAGCCTTAAAGAAACTGAATTTGACTTTGGTAAAATACCACAAGGCAAACCGGTTACGCATGTTTTTGAAGTGACAAATAAAAGCAATTTGCCTTTAAAAATTTCGCAGGTAAATGCAAGTTGCGGGTGCACAACACCAACCTGGGAAAAAGACAAAACAGTAGCACCTGGCGAAAAAACCGAAATTACTGTAGGTTACAATGCTGCTGCTGAAGGCCCGTTTACAAAATTTATTACTGTAAGTTATAATGATACTCAATCTAAACAAATTACCATAAAAGGTGAGGTTTGGAAAACACCCGGTAGCTCTGCTCCAGAAAATAAAGGTTTAAACGATTTAAAAAACTAAAAAACATAAAACAATCAAATCATGAAAAAATTATTCTTATCATTTGCTGCTTTAACTTTTTCGGCAATGCTGTTTGCACAAAAAACCGCTGCTGATGTTGCAAAATTCGAATCTGAAACTATTGACCTGGGTAAGGTTAAGCAAGGCGTGCCTGCTACCGCTACTTTTGTTATTAAAAATATTGGTACCGAGCCTTTGATTATTGAACAAGCTAACCCAACCTGCGGTTGTACCATGGGCGATTATACAAAAGCACCCATTGCACCAGGTAAAACCGGTACCATTACTGCAACTTTTAATGCAGCGGCTGCCAATCATTTTGATAAGCACCTTACTGTAAAATTTGCCGGTGTTGATGAGTTGAAAAGCATTACCATTACCGGAGATGTTTTAGCAGCTGAAGAATTTGACAAGTGGGCTGCTGAAAATGAGGCAAAGAAAAAAGCTGAAGCTGCTGCACAAAAACCTGCTGTATCTGCAAAACAAGCTGCTGCAAAAAATAAAACAGGATCTAAAAATTAATACAATTGATTTTATAATGAACGCCCCCGGATTTTTGGGGGCTTTTTTATGCCCGGATTTCCTCTTAAAAAAATAAAAAATAATTATTAATCATGCATTTCAATACTAAAATTCCAAACTATCCGTTTATAGATTAACCGTATCGAAAACTTAAGAAAACTAAAATCCAACTCTATGATAAAAGGTAAGTATTTACACACCGGCTCAGTAAATTTTACTTCGTGTTTTTACCAGGTAAATCCTGCAACAACAAAACGCTTACACTACACGCTACCTGTTTTTTATTAATACAAAGTACTTACACAAAACTTCCCTAACCTGTTTTGTTAATTAATTTATCAGTAAATAATCTTCTGTAACGAAATTCGTGTGCCAACATTTTAAAGATTTTTGTTTTTATGGATTGTTTGGATAACAATAAAACCCCTCTTTCTAGAGGGGTTTTTGCTTTTTTATACTCATTTAAAATTAAGCCGGTGCCGATTAAACTAAAACGTTGGAATATGTGTTAAACATTTTTTACAAACTTATCTTTACAAAAAAATAAATAAATGAGTATATCAATTGGACAATCTGCACCGGAATTTACATTACACGATAGTGATAAAACTAAAGTAAACCTCTCTGATTTTAAAGGTAAAAACGTGCTGCTTTTATTTTTCCCGCAGGCGTTTACCGGCGTATGCACAAAAGAATTATGTGCCGTAAGAGATGATATAAGCCGTTACAGCAACACTAATGCACAGGTTATTGGTATATCGGTAGATTCTGTTTTTACACTTGCAAAATATAAAGAAGAGCAGCAGTACAATTTTCCTTTATTAAGCGATTTTAATAAAGAAGTTTCTGCCTTGTACGATACTTTATACACCGATTGGATACTTGATATGAAGGGTGTTAGCAAGAGATCAGCCTTTATTATTGACAAAGACGGCATAATCTGTTATGCCGCAGTGCTTGAAAATGCTGGGGAAGTACCAGATTTTACGGTTATAAATAAAAAGTTAGATAGCTTAAACAAATAGTTTGCTATTTCTTAATCCCCCATCTAGTAAAGCTAATAGTAGCCTTTGTCTTAATTATAATCACTTTTTATTTTATAACATTTTGTTAAGTAAACACATAAGTCAAAAATTTATTATTTAAAAGCTCTTATAAATGTATTTATGTTTTCTGTGGAAAGTACAAATCCATAAAATATTGACCCCGGATAATCGCATCTGTCAACCGTTAATAAAATAGTTTTAAGTTTATTTGATTTTGCGGGGTCATTGCCAAATTGTGTCCATTGGGTTATTGTAAATTTAATTTGAGCTCTATACTGTTGTATGGGTACCCAAGTATAAGTTCCAAAAGATTTTACCCCTTGTACATCCAATGTCCAGCTATAATCTGCCTTTAAAATTAATGTAGAAGGAAAAGGCAAATCTGTTGAAATTGAATCACCTGCCATTTTCATATCTTGAACGTTTACTGGAATATCAGCTACTGCAGGCTTAGTTTCGGTAGTACTGTCTTTTTTACAGGCTTGTGAAAGAGCAATTGCGAAAAGCGCATATAATAAAAGTGTTTTTTTCATTTTTTAAATTTTAAGATGTGTATTTAGTGCCTAAACAACAGCAACTATTGTATCCGTATTTAAAACACCAAAAAAGCCATATATCGAATCGAAGCAGCATAAACTTTTACCGGTTATGCTAACATTTGCAAGAAAATCAGATGGGTATCGAAATTTGATACCCATCTGATAAAAATAAAGACTTATTTCATTATTACAATCTGTTTTGTTTCTTTTTCCTTGCCAATAACAACTTCAAGTATGTAAACACCTTGTTTCATATCTGATAAATCAAGATTGAAAACCTTTTTATCATTTAAAAATTTGAAACTTCTGCTTATATTTCCTTTATCAATATTTACAACATTAATAGTTACAACTTCTTTTAGCGATAATTTTTTTAAATAATCTCCTGTATCTTCTAATGTAACATTTACATATTGGTTTGAAGGATTTGGCGACACATTAATTTTATAGTAACCACCAGATGCAATTACACTAAAAGTAAATGACTGGCTAAATACCCCGCAAGGGCCGGTTGCTGTTAAGGTAAATGTTGTACTTCTTGATGTATATGCTGTAGAAGGGGCTGTTAAACAAAAATTAAGGCTTAAACCATTTGAATTAAATAAAACCGGGTAACCTCCAGTATTTGCCCACGAAGCATTTGTTAAATCAGTATTTGCTATTTGCGGTGTAAAACACATGGATTGATCCTTAGGAATTAAATGGCTGTTAGAAGAACCTAAAAAATTATTACCTACACTTGAGTTTGAAGTATAGCTATAATTGCCGTAAGCATACCCATCAAGTACTATTGGTTTTTCAACTGTTCTGGTTTGCCCGTTGCAAAGTAATACAGTGGCAGTTAAAGTAATGATGCCTGCTGTAATTTTTGTAACAACCACACTATTGCCAGAGCTTGGATTTGGAACTGAAGCAGTATTGGAATTATTTGTAACCCAACTTGTAACTGATGAACCATTAGGTAAACCGGTAATATTATAAGTAGCATTTGTGCCACAAATTGTTGATGGGCCGGTGATACCTAAGTTAAGTGGCCTCGAAATTGGGATTGATACTTCTTGCCCCGTTGAAAGCCCAACACCGCAAGATATATTTGATGAACGAATTCTAATGCTTGCAGCATCACCAGTTGCTAGATCGGATGTTATTGTAACACTATTTCCACCAGCAATCCAATTGCTTCCATTTGAACTGTTTGTACCAATAGACCAATTAGCCGGAAGCTGATACTCATAATCATTTACTATACCAAAACAAAGTACCGGGTTTTCAAATGCTGTGCCATATTGAATGTTTGCAAAACTGATTGGAATATTTACAACCTGGCAAATTGGTGCATTAATAGCTGAAATAGCTGGTTGAATACCTGCACAACCTATGCTACCATAGAAAAAGGATTTGATTCTTTTGAAAACAAAATCGAAGGATGTATTATCTGTGTAAATAACTCTAAATGTTTGCATAACATTTATATCATTAAATTTCCCTTTGAATGTAAATGTAGAACCTACAGGGTTTATAGGCTGTTGTGTAACAAGACAACCGCCAACACCAAATATGCTTGAAAAAGGCTTAGGTATTGTAGCTGTAAATGTGTAATCGGTATTGGGGCAAAATTCCCTATTTTGATTGGGTACTATCGATTGCGAAATGGCTGTTTGCAACATTAAGCAGCAAACTGTTATAATAAATAAATGTTTCATATTTTTTGTTTTAAAATTTTTGTAAATGAAGATTAAAGCCAATGGAAGCCAGAAACCCTTTTTTGTTATTAGTAGCTGCGCCGGGAGAGTTTTCAATTGACACTGTTTTTTGAGTATATCCGAACAAAACCTCTATACCAGCAGTTTGATTAAAAAAAATCTCAGTACCACCCATCATAGAAAAAGTATTATTTTTCCCCTTCTCATTTAATGCACCTAAAAATTTATGAATTCCAATTTGGTAACTAACATCTGCCAGCAGGTTAAATTGTTTGTCAGCTTTTAAAAAATAATACCGCACAAACGGTCCTACAGATAAGTTATAAGAATTGGTAGAGCCGCCGCCAGGGCCGTTGATTGAGCTTATTACTTTTCCCTTAAATGAAGAAAAGCCGGGCCTTAAACCAGCAACTAATTTGGGTATAATAAAATAGCCTACAGATGCGTTGATATCAATGCTCGTAAATTTGCCCGTTTGGTAATAAGTGGGCGTACTGTAATCTTCGGTGTAATTGTAATAACTGCCACTACCACCAACAAGCCAGGTTTTCTTTGTCAATTGTGCATTAGCATTTGCTGAAAGAAAAATAACTGAACATGCAATAAATAAATATTTCATAATAAAAAGTTTTTAATGGTTAAAATTTCTGAATATATTAAACCGGGTGGGCTATGATCTCTTACTAAAATATTTTTTATATAGTGATCAGCGGCAACTTTTATATTAGCTTTTGATTTGATGAAAATATTTATCGGGCTTGTAAAATAGTTGGGGTAAGCTGTAATAAGGAATAAAGCTGTTACTATCTGGATGAACGCAACAAATTGTAATTTGGTAAGCCAATTAAATTTGTTGTGCTGTTGTGCTGTTGTGCTGTTGTGCTGTTGTGCTGTTGTGCTGTTGTGCTGTTGTGCTGTTGTGCTGTTGTGCTGTTGTGCTGTTGTGCTGTTGGTTGACTTGCATTTTTCATAATTTTACAGATTGATAAATTAGATATGCTATTTATAAACGACAGTACTAATATAATAAAATAAACAATACAAAGTAATAATATGATCCCTTTTTTTAAAATATAATAATTTGTTCTCTTAACCCTAAACTATTGTAGAATTAAAACATTTTCACTACTTTTACTTAATTGAACAAATTTGTTTACATACTAATCTTTTTTATTGGAATAAACTTTACATCCTTTGCTCAAGCCCGAAACCCTTTACCGGGCAATCCCATTGCAAAACTGATAAAGCCTTATCCAATTCCTGCTACTACTGCAATCAATTTTGAATTTCAGTATGGGTATGATAAATCTTTTTCCCTGCAGATATATAATTTTATGGGTAAAAAGATAAACGAGTTCAAAAGACTACCACTAAAATTTACCATGCCGTTAGATGATTTTTACCGCGGTATATATGTTTATCAGTTACGTAATAAAGATGGTAAAATTATAGACTCCGGCAAATTTCAGGTAGTTAAATAATCCTTTACAAATTACATAACCTGTACTATCAAAAATTTAAGATAGTGTGTATTTTCCTGTCCTCTTATTATTGGATGATCGGCCGATTGAGAATTAAAAACAACCTGCCGTATTTTTCTTTTAGCATCGGTTGCAGCCATCTGTATAATGTCTAAAAATAACTCTGGTTGCACCAGATTTGTACAGCTTGATGTTACTAAGAACCCTCCCGGTTTCACCAGTTTCATTCCACGCAAATTAATTTCTTTATAGCCTGCCACTGCTTTATCAATAGTTGCCCTGCTTTTTGTAAACGAAGGCGGATCAAGCATTACAACGTTCCACTGCTTTCCTGCTTTGCTCCATTGTTTTAACACATCAAAAGCATTTACACATTCAAACTTACAAATATTATCAAGCCCGTTTAAAGCCGCATTCTTGTTGCACATATCAATGGCGCTTTGCGAAATATCCAATCCCAAAACCGATCTGGCACCATAATGTGCAGCCGTAATTTCAAACGAACCGGTATAGCAAAATGCACCCAGCACATCAGCATCTTTTACAATATGCTGTATGGCCCTGCGGTTATCTTGTTGATCTAAAAAGAAACCCGTCTTTTGTCCGTTTGCAATATCAACATTAAATTTTACGCCGTTTTCTGTAATTACAATATTGGTATCAAATTCGGCTGATAAAAAACCCTTCTTTTGCTCCATACCTTCCAGCTCCCGAACCGGTACATCATTACGTTCGTAAATTCCTTTTGGCGTAAAGATTTTTTCAATGGCTTTTACAATCGCCGGTTTCCAAACATCAATACCCAGCGCCAAAGTTTGTACAACAAAATAATCGTTGAATTTATCAATAATCAATTGCGGCATATCATCTGCTTCGCCAAAAACAAGGCGGCAATTTTGGGTATAGCCAAGTTTTTTGCGGTATTCCCAGGCTTTTTCTATCCGGTTAATAAAAAACTGATCGTCAATTAATTCATCTTTATCACGGGTTAACAGCCTTACCATTATCTGCGATTGGGGATTTATATAGCCCCGGCCCATAAATTTTTTATCGTGGGTAAACACATTTACAATTTCGCCCGGTTTTGCAGCCGCATCCAATGCTTTGCCGGTATTCACTTCATTTCCAAATATCCAGGGGTGGCCTGTTTCTACCCTGCGGCTTATCTTTTTGTTCAAAAAAATACTCTTCATGGCGCAAAGGTAACAACCATGTCATACTTAGTGTGTGTATGGGCCGTTTATTTGCAGATAATTGCCAATTTGACGGCAAAACAGCCATTGGCAAAATGTTTGACTGTTGTACCTTCGCAACCAATTTTTAAATACAACTATGGAACAGAAAGAGACTTTGAACCCCGAAAACGAAGAAATGAATATTAATGCCGATTCGGATGTGCCGGGCAACACACATTTAAGTAATCCGGGTGGTGAGGATGCAATGGACAAAATGAATGCCGAGCTGGAAGAGCAAAAAGATAAATACCTGCGACTGTTTGCCGAGTTTGATAATTTTAAACGCCGCAATGCAAAAGAAAGAATTGAACTGATACAAACTGCCGGTAAAGATGTAATTATATCTATGCTGGGCGTAATGGATGATTGCGACCGTGCCGAGAAACAATTAAATGAAAGCAATGATATTGCTACGCAGAAAGAAGGCGTGCAATTGGTATTTAATAAATTGAGAAGCACTTTGCAGGCAAAAGGGTTAACTGCTATGGAAAGCATCAACACCGAATTTGATGTTGAAAAACACGAAGCCATTACTGAAGTGGAAGTGCCAGAAGAACAGAAAGGAAAAGTGGTTGATGAGGTGGAGAAAGGATACTATCTGAATAACAAGATTATACGTTTTGCGAAGGTGGTGGTGGGGAAATAAAAAATTGGCTAATTAGCCAATTTGCTGATGTGCTAATTATAAAACACACATTCATCAACACATTATTAAATCAGCAAATCAGCACATTAATAAATTATGAGCAAAAGATATTTTTACGAAATACTGGGTGTCGCCAAATCTTCATCGCAGGATGAAATTAAAAAGGCATACCGCAAGGTGGCCATGCAATTTCATCCGGATAGAAACCCGGGCGACAAAGCTGCTGAAGATAAATTTAAAGAAGCTGCTGAGGCTTACGAAATTTTAAGCGATGCTGATAAACGTGCCCAGTACGACCGCTTTGGGCACCAGGCAACAAGTGCTGCAGGGCGTGGTGGTGGTTATAGCGGCGGTGCCGGAATGAATATGGATGATATCTTCAGCCAGTTTGGAGATATTTTTGGCGATGAAAGCCCCTTTGGAAGTTTTTTTGGTGGCAGCAGCGGCGGCAGAAGAAGTGGCGGCGGAGGAAGAGCAAGAGGCACACGTGGCAGTAACCTGCGTGTAAAAATTAAATTGAATTTTGAAGAGATTGCAAAAGGGGCACAAAAAACCATTAAGGTTAAAAAATATGTTGGCTGCAATACCTGCGGTGGCAGCGGCGCAAAAGATAAAAACAGTGTGCAGAATTGCGGTACCTGCGGTGGCAGCGGACAAGTACGCCGTGTACAAAATACTTTTTTAGGCCAGATGCAAACCGTAACAACCTGCCCCACCTGCAATGGCGAAGGCAGCACGGTTACCCATAAATGTACAGCCTGCAAAGGCGATGGAAGGGTTTATGGCGAAGAAACAATGGCCATTGATATACCTGCTGGTGTACGGGAAGGCATGCAACTGAGCCTAAGCGGAAAAGGCAATGCCGGCGAACGTGGCGGTGCTGCAGGCGATTTAATTGTGCTGATTGAAGAAGAAGCACACCCTCAATTACACAGAGATGGATTGAACGTTGCTTTTGATTTACATATATCAATACCAGATGCTGTTTTTGGTACACAGGTAGAAGTGCCAACCATTGATGGCCGAGCCAAAATTAAAATACCACCAGGTACGCAAAGTGGAAAAATATTCAGGCTAAAAGGCAAAGGCTTTCCCAATGTAAACAGTTACGAAAAAGGCGACCAGTTAATACAGATAAATGTGTGGACTCCGCAACATGTTTCTTCATTAGAAAAAGATATGCTGGAGAAATTACAACATTCAGATAACTTTAAACCCAAGCCTGATAAAAACGACAAATCGTTTTTTGATAAAGTGAGGGAAATGTTTTCTTAATCGTTTTTATTTTTCTTTCTTTTTTTAGAGGAATAAATTTCTTCGGCTTTGCTTATCAGCCCTAAAAATTCTTTTTGCAGGTAACAGGATGCATCGTAGCTATCGGTTGCTATGCTTTCTATATCCTGCCAGGCAACCTGTTTTATGTATTTTGATTGTTTTATTTTAAGGCCAAACATGGCTACTGCAGTTGCAAACTGCAGGTCTTTATCAATACTTTTAAAATCGGTATAATTGGCCACGCATGCGGTTTTTAATGTAAGCAGGGCCGTATCATTGCAAAGGCTGTAACGCATTTCAATTTCGGCAACCACATCCGATGGGAAAATATCTGGTTTAAAAAGTTTATCGCTTGCCGGTACAACTTCAAAAATGGCCAATACACCGTTTCCGCTCCCCAACTCTCCACCTTCCAGTTCAATAGTGCTGTCGGCAATGGCATCCCGCCTGTTATCAAAACCAATTAACCGGTATTCTTTAACCAGGTTTGCATTAAATTTCAGGTTCATAAAAACATCATCGGCCACTGCATAAAAGGTTTGTGTAAGTTCTTTAATCAAAACTTTTTCTGCTTCATTAATATTATCCAAATAAGCAAAATTGCCATTGCCTTTTTTTGCAAGTGTTGCCAGTTTAGATTCTTTAAAATTACCCATACCTACTCCCAGGCAGGTAAGGTAAATACCGCCCTGTCTTTCTTTGGTAATCAGATCTTCCATGGCTTTTTCAGAAGTTTCGCCCCGGTTAAAATCGGCATCAGTAGCCAGTATCACCCGGTTGCTGCAATTTTCTTTATACGTACTTCTTGCCAAAGCATAAGCAGTAATAATTGCCGCTTCGCCGGGTGTATCGCCGCTTGCTTCCAACTCTTCGATGGTTTTTAATATCTTCTCTTTTTCGGCACCACCGGTTGGTTGCAGACAAATATTGATAGAAGCTCCATAACTCACAATTGAAATGGTATCAGTTGGCCGCAGGTTTTTTACAAACATCTGAAAAGCTGCCTTTAATAATGGCAACCGGTTTGGCTGATCCATACTACCCGATACATCTATTAAAAACACAAAATTGCCGGGCGGTATTTTATCAAGGTCTAATTTTTTTGCATTCACGTTTAAAAAAAGTAATTGCTTTTCTGTATCCCAGGGGCAACTTGTAAGCTGCGATTCAAAGCGGAATAATTTACCTTTTTCAGGTTCACGATAATGCAGGTTAAAGTAATTTACCATTTCCTCTGTACGCACCGCATCGGGCGGCACAGCACTTTTCATATTTATAAAACGCCTTACATTGCTGTACGATGCTTTGTTTACATTCAATGAAAAACCGGTGTTGGGAAATTTTTCTGCCTTTACATATTCGTTTTCAACAAGCTGAAAATAAGTTTCATTATCAATAAACCATTTTACTTTGGATGTATGCGCCGAATTTTTTGTTACAGAAATAAGTTTGGGCCGGTTGCTGTTTACATTTGATGGCAGTATTTTTAAAGTGATGAACTGCCATTGCGCAGTATTAACTTTTACTGATCTGGGTTCGTAACCATCTAAACATATTGTGAGGGAATCCAACAAGGTATTTGTGGTAATGCCAAACCCCCCACCGGTGCCAGAAAAATAAATACGATTGTTTGAATGCAGCAGAATTTTTGCATTTTGCAAGGGCTGGTTTTTCTCATCCTTAACTTCGCCACGGAGATATTGCTGCGAGCTGGCGGTAAATGCCAATAATAGGAATGGAATATAGAAAAAGCACTTTTTCAATTGCAAGCTGTTGTATAAGAGTATAATATCCAGTATCAAGATATTCTTTTAACGCTTTGGGCTGCCCCTCTAATCTTCCACCAACTGATAAATTTCCTTTAAATTTCTTCCAAGCCCATCATAATCCAATCCAAAACCCAACAGAAATTTATTGGGTACATTAAACCCAATATAGTCAATTTTTAGCGGATGTACTAATGCATCTGGCTTATGCAGCAGTGCCGCAATTTTTAAACTTGCCGGTTGCTGATTTTGCAACTGAGGTAAAAATTCGTGCAATGTTTTTCCGGTATCAACAATATCTTCAATAATAATTACGTGCCGGCCGGTTAAGGCTATATCAAGCCCGATAGATGTTATCACATTGCCGGTTGATTTTGTTCCTTTGTAAGATGCCAGTTTTATAAAACAGATTTCTGCATCAATAGTAAGCTCTTTAAAAAGATCGGATGCAAACATGAATGAGCCATTTAAAATAGCAATGAACAACGGTTTTTTATCTGCATAATCTTCATTAAGCTGTTTAGCCAGTATATCAATCTGCTCCTTTATTTGCGGTGCTTTAATGTAAGGTTGAAATTTTTTATCCAGTACCTGAATGATCATGTGCTTTGTGTTATTTATTTTGAAACAATTATTTCCTGTCCTATTTTTAAATTATCCGATTCCAGTTTATTCCATTCTTTTAATTGCTGAACGGTTACTTTGTAAGTTCTGGCAATAGCATACAAACCTTCCTTAGGGCCAACAACATGTACTTTAGCTTTTGTTGCACCTGCTTTCTGCATGTCATTTTCCAAGGCAGGCTGCAGCAATATTTTTGTTCGTGCATTAAACTTTGCAGCATCCTTAAAATTATTGTAGGCTAAAAGATATTTCAATTGTACTCCTGTTAACTGTGCAACATCATTTAGTGTTTCGCCAGGCTGACTTACATAAAATTCTTGCTCGCCGGTTTTTGCTTTTTTAGCAAGATAAATATATTGGTCTTTGCTCAACAGGCCTTCTTCTGCCATATCATTATAGTCCATCAGTTTACTTAAGGGGATATTATTTTTATCTGCAATTACCAATAAAGATGTTCCCTTTTTTACAAAAACACATTTTGTGTTATTGATGCTGATTATTTTTCCAGCATCGGCTGAGATAACAGCATGCTGAATAACCGGTGCCTGTTTATCATCGCTTGCCGCAATTTGTGTTACAGGTTTGTTTTCATTGGCTGCTGCTATATCTGTTTCGGGCAATTTATTTAACACCAGCAAACTATATTGCTGCAGGTTATTTAGTTCAATATATTTTATCAGCAATTCGGGATACCTTGGGTTGGTTGCATAGCCTGCTTTTTTTAAACCCCTTGCCCAGCCTGCGTAATCGGTTGGGTTCAAATTAAAAAGAGAGGCATAGCGCTGATTGGCTTTTAAAAAATCACTATGGTCACGATAGCTGTCGCCTGCATTTGTATATGCCCTAAAACATTCTCCGTTTGCATCATCATCGTGCTTTACACTTTCGCCGGCCCAGGTGCTTTTGCATTTAATACCAAAATGATTATTCGATCTTTTTACCAGTTCGCTGTTACCACTCTCCGATTCTAATATGCCCTGTGCCAAAGTAATTGAAGCCGGAACGCCCGAACGCCTCATCTCATTCATAGCAATTTCTTTAAACTGTTCAATATATTCTTCTGTAGTAAGCCTTTGCGCTGTAGCCGCAAAAGAAAAAATTGATAACAATATCGTCAACAGGATTTTATGCATATTTTATTTTATTTTTTTTGAATCAGGAAGAGTCCGTCTCTGATTGTTAACATCGCTCTTTCTATTCTATCGTCATTTTTAAGATGGTCGTTAAAAGCATGTATGGCAATTGCATTTTTGCCTTTCACATTTTCTTCCAGCACTTCGCCATGAAAAAAAACATTATCGGCCAGTATCCATCCGCCGCTTTTTACTGATGGCAAAGTTAATTCGTAATAATTAATATAATTCACTTTATCGGCATCAATAAAAACCAGGTCCCAGGTTTGTTGTAAGGCTGGAATGATCTGTAAAGCATCGCCAACATGCAGTTCAATCTTTTCCAGCATCCCAGCCTTTGCAAAATATTTTTTTGCAGTTGCAGCGTCTTCTGCCCGTAACTCCAGTGTAAATAATTTACCACCGGCCTGTAAACCTTTTGCCAAACACAAAGCACTAAAACCTGTAAAGGTTCCGATCTCTAAAATCGTTTTTGGCGCAATCATTTTACTAAACAGCTCCAGCACTTTGCCTTGCACATGTCCGCTAAGCATTTGCGCATGCGGATGATTGTTTAAAGTGTAATCTTCAATTTCCACAAGCACATCATCCAAAGCAGATGTGTAGTGCTTTGCGTATTCCTCAGCTTTTGCATTTATCAGTTCCATTTATAACGCTATTCATTCTTAAAATTGTTATTGATGCTCGTAGATAAAATGCCATTCTTCATTTTTACAGGTATGAAGAATGGCACTTAGCAACTATTTAAAGTTACATAGAAAGACTTATTTTTTTATCGCCTTTGGCAGAAATTAACAGTAAGCCTAGAAATGTAAATATGCCGTTAATCAATATCAGTTCATTTCCGATTTTGTATCCATTAAAAATAGATTCTGAGATTGATTTTAAACCAAGAGATACATGCAGTTTCTTTTCGTACCACTCCGGGCTGCTCAGCATATCAAGGCCCAGTGCCATTAGCGGCGCAATTATGCAGACTGTCCAGATCAGTTTATCATTAAGATGGCGCTTTGTTAAAATACCAAAAGAGAATAACCCAAGCAGGGGACCATAGGTGATGCCGGCAAATTTTAAAATAAAATCAATGATCAGTTTATCGTTGATGGCTTTAAAAACAAGTACCATCAAAAAAAATACAATAGCAAATGTAAAATGTACTTTAAGCCGGGTTCGTTTCTTTTCCTGCTCAGTACCCTGCGTCTTGTTCATATTTAAAATATCTATACAAAAACAGGATGTAAGCGAAGTGATGGCCCCATCAACACTCGGAAACAATGCCGATATTAAAGCAATGATAAAAAGAATACCGATTGTACCGCTGAAAGCATCGCTTAAAGCAATGGTTGGAAAAAGATCATCTGGTGGAACTGTAATATTGTTTGCGCTGGCATATAAATACAGTATGCCGCCGAGGAACAGGAATAAAAAATTTACAACCATCAGCACGGCTGTAAATGTCATGATGTTCTTTTGCGAATCTTTTATATTTTTTACGCTGATGTTTTTCTGCATCATTTCCTGGTCAAGCCCTGTCATGGCTATGGCAATAAACATACCGCCTACAATGTGTTTTAAAAAGTAGGAGCTTGCTTTTACGTCTGTATTAAATATTTGGGTATAACCTTTATCATTCATCATAGATAGAGCTCCGCTAAAATCGGTACCCATGGCTTTTACAATAACAATGATACAAACTACCAGGCCAAGCAGCATACCGGTTGTTTGCAAAGTATCTGTATAAATAATTGTTTTTACGCCGCCCTCAAAAGTGTATAATAAAATGAGTGCTAAAATAACCAGGGTGGTTATTATAAAATGAATATTGAGTTTATCAAAAATAAAAAACTGTAAAACACTGATAACAAGATACAGGCGTGCAGTGGCGCCAAACACACGGCTGATTATGAAAAAAAATGCACCGGCTTTGTGAGCGTTGATGCCAAAACGTTTTTCGAGATATGTATAAATGGAAGTAAGATTCATTTTATAATACAACGGTATCAGCACAAAAGCAATTACCATGTACCCAATCAGATAACCCAAAACTATCTGGAAATAAAAAAAGTTGCCTGTACCAACACTGCCCGGCACACTCACAAACGTAACACCACTAAGGCTTGTACCAATCATACCAAAAGCAACCAGCATCCAGTTACTGTTGCGGTTGCCAATAAAAAACGATTCGTTATTACTGCCACGGGATGTGAAATAAGCAACCGTAAGCAGCAAAACAAAATAACCTATAACAAAAGAGAACAGAATAATTGGAGACATATCAATCGTTTAAGTAAAAATAATCTTGAAAATAGAGAAAATATCGTGTCTTTGCCAATAATAAACTATAAAGTTTTATGAAGATAAATTCTCTGGCAGTTTTTTGTGGTAGTAAAAGCGGTAACAATCCTTTGTTTGAAGCGCAGGCAACAGCTTTGGGCCATTTGATGGCTTCTAAAAAAGTTACACTTATTTATGGGGGCGGCAATAAAGGTATTATGGGTGCCGTATCAAATGCGGTGTTGGAAAAAGATGGAAAAGTAGTTGGCATAATTCCAGAAATTTTAAAAGAAAGGGAGCATCATCACAATGGAATAACTGAATTGATAATTGTTGATGACATGCACATACGTAAAAAAATGTTGTACGAAAGATGTGATGCTGCCATTATACTACCCGGCGGCTATGGCACTATGGATGAATTTTTTGAAATGCTTACCTGGAACCAATTGAGCATTCACGATAAAAAAATATTTATCCTCAACACGGCAGGGTTTTACAATAATTTACTGGCTTTTGCACAAACCATGCAAACAGAAAATTTTTTGTACGATAAAGTAGAAGACAAAATAGTTGTACTGGAGCAGGCCGAAGAAATTTTACAATATTTCTGATCAGTACCTGTTTCTTTTTCCCTGAAATAATGGAACCTGGATACCTGCCTTAAAGATAGGTGTAATTACAGCTTTGCCGCTTTCAGAAATACCTACATAGGGTGAATTTACATTTCCTGCAAAATCTGCCATTACGGATATGTAATAATAAAAATCACCCGTTCCCTGCCTGCCGTTTGCATAACCAACACCAACGAGCAAGCTATTGGCATCGTACTTTTCTATCAAGGTTGGTTGATTGGGCCTGATTTGTTTTTCTGTTGTATAGTTATGCTCAGCCTGCACATTTATAAATAAAAATTTTACCGGATAAAATCTTGCAAAAATACCAGGCCCAATAACATTCTGGCGTGCCTTCTCATCACTTACTAATCCGCTGGAATAAATATATCGTGCAGATGCATAGTTGTAATTAAACGAAATACCTGCATCAAGCCATTTGGTAAAACTGTATCCAAAAACCGGGCTTGCGCCTAAAAGCGTAGAATAACTTCCTACAGAAACAATGGCACCGCCGCCGGTAAACAGGTTTTCTTTCTTAAATTTCCCTTTAGCCTCATCATCGCCCGATTTTTCCTCATCCTGCGCTTTTACTGCATGAAAACTGATTATCAATGCTAAAAAAATTACAATTTTTTTCATGGATTTTTTATTATCTGTTTATTATTATTTGAACGATTCATTTACTTACAGGTTAATTACTATCAAAAATTTTGCCGCTGTTTAAAATATTATTGGGATCAAAAACTTTTTTTATACCTCTCATCAATTCAAAGCCGGCTTTATCAAAAATAATATCCATGTAGGGCTTCTGTATCAATCCAATGCCATGCTCGCCGCTGATGGTGCCGCCCAACTGTTTTACCAGTTTAAACAAAGCCTGCAAAGCCGGTATAACATCGGGATTGTTTAAACTGTAAATACTGCCCTGTTTTTTTATGCGTATGTGCAGGTTACCATCACCGGCATGGCCATAACAAACCACTTCAAAATCGTATTCAACTCCCAGCGCTTTAACGCCACTTATCAAAGCCGGCAACTCAGCCCTTGGCACCACTGTATCTTCTTCAATCGTGTATCCATCAATCTTTACGGCTTCTGCTACCCTTCTTCTCAGCTTCCACAATTCGGCTTTTTGTTGGGCATCATCTGCAAAAAAAGCATCCCCACAATCAAACTGTAAAAGCAATTCTGCAATGGCTTCCATTTCACTCATCAAAGTATCCAGGTGGTTTCCATCTACTTCAATAATTAAATGAGCTTCCATTTCATCTGTAACCGGCACTATTGTACTATCAACAAAACGGCTTACAATTTTGAGTGCATTTATTTCTACCAGTTCCATCGCACTGGGTGTAAAGCCTGCCCTGAAAATGGCACTCACTGCGGCTCCTGCATTCTCCAAAGAGTTAAAAGGCACCAGCATCAGCAAATCGTATTTTGGATGTGGCAACAGCTTTAAAACGATTTTTGTAACAATGGCTAAAGTTCCTTCACTCCCTACAATCAATTGTGTTAAATTATAACCGGTGGAGTTTTTTAACACATTGGCACCGGTCCACATAATTTCGCCGGTAGGCAAAACTATCTGCAGGTTAAGCACATAATCTTTTACCACACCATATTTAACGGCTTTGGGGCCACCACTGTTCTCTGCAATATTGCCACCAATAAAACAACTGCCACGGCTGCTTGGGTCTGGCGGATAAAACAATCCTTTTTCTTTAACTGCATTTTGCAGCACTTCAGTAATAACGCCCGGCTCTGTAGTTACCTGCAGGTTGCGTTCATCAATTTCTATAATCGAATTCATGCGCTCCATAGAAAGTAACACGCCGCCCAAATGCGGTAATGCGCCGCCGCTTAAACCCGTGCCGGCACCACGTGGTGTAACGGGTATTTTATGTTGATTGCAGATAATCATTATGTGGCTGATCTCTTCTGCTGTACAGGGTTTTATTACAATATCCGGAAGAAAATGAAGGTTCTCGGTTTCATCATGAGCATAGTTGTTTAAACTTTCTTCATCAACAAATACATAAGCATAGCCAGTAATTTTTTTAAAAGAATCTATATGATGCAATGCGTTATTTATTAACGCAGTTTCTGTATGCATGTAATTTTATTTGTGCAAAAATCGTATAAAATAGTGAGTTGATAAAATCTGAAATAGGATGGAAATAACTTTGGCAAAGTTTGAAACTTTGCCAAAGTTTTAAAACTTAGGACACAAAGAAGCCCTGTCAACATTATCGGGATAAAATCCTTTTTTTATGATACTTAATTCGCTGGCACCACGGTAGCCATTGTATTTGCTAAGGCCCGATAATGTTACATCGTAACTAAAAGCAAACTGCACTTTCTTTACTTCAAAGCCAACCATGGGTACAATGGCATCGCCCAGGCGATAATAAACACCGGCCAATAACTGCGACTCTCCAAACTCTGAAAGGTTATAATTTGCATTGATGCCAAACACCAGATCGGTTGCCTTTGCCTGTGTTGAAAAATAGGCATTGGGATTTACAATAACCCGATCGTTTAATTTTAAAATGGCATTTAAAAAACCTGTGTGCCGCATGGGAATACGGCCGGTAACTGTATTATCGCCAAAAAAAGTTTCTTTTGGCCTATTTACATGCTGTATGGAGTAACCTGCGTTAAGGTAAACATTTTCATCAGGAAAATATGCATAGTTCATACCAACATGCATATCAAAATAGCTTACATTATTATTTACAAACCCGTTTTTAGCTGCTGATGGTGCTGTGCCATTAAAAAACTTTCCTTCAAACTGATCGGGAAAGGTTAATTTATTTTGATTTACACTTTTATTTGCCCAGCCCATATTAAAACCTGCAGAAACCAAACTACTTAAGCCCAACATTTGATGGTAGGCAGCAGAAGCATACACTTTAGTACTTTTTAAACTTCCGGTACCGGCCTGGTCACTTAATATCATACCACCCAAACCAACCCATCCGTTTTCGAGCCTGTCTCTTAAAACCTGTGCATCGCCAAAAGCACTAATGGTTTTATATGGTACCGACATTACCGTACTCCATTGATTGCGGTAGTTGGCCCCTATTCTATAATCGGCATCGGGTATAAAACCAGTGTTGGCAGGATTTGTAACCAATGGCGAATTAAAAAATTGCGAAAAATGCAGATCCTGCGCCTGCAGTGAACCGCCAAACTGCACAAAGCAGATAAGGATTAACAGGCTGCGGACAGGTATTGATATTTTTATTTTTTTTGTCATTTTTTACTCCTCAATTTTGAATTGTTATCTATTGCAAAAACAAATTACAGATCAATTCATAAGCGGGTTAGTTTGCAGCAAATATTTTTATACCAAAATTTATTTTTGTTCCTGATGTAAATAATTATCTCAACAATGTAATATCTCCGGTCTTTGTTAACTTTTGTCCATCCGTAAAAATTACATCAAGCGTATAAGTATAAACATCCATGGGCTGCAATACTCCTTTAAATAATCCGTTCCAACCCTGATTTCTGTCGGCTGTTGCAAAAACAACCTGGCCCCATCTGTTATAAATTCGCCAGTTCATGGTACCTATTCCAAAACCTCTCACTTTAATAATACCGTTTTCGCCAAACTTGCCGGGCGTAAATGCAGTAGGTACATCCAGCAGCGGCACAATAACTATGGGTACATCCTGCGTAATACTATCTACACAATTGGCAACATTGTAAGCATATAATGTAGCCTTAAAAGTGGCAGTAGTATTGTACTGATGAACAGGATTTACTTCGGTAGAAGTTTCGCCATCTCCAAAATTCCATAAATATCTGTTTGCACCGGTTGATAAATTATTAAAGCGTGTAAGTGCATTTACCTGCGGAGGGTTTGGCGACCAGCTAAATGCGGCATTGGGTATTGCAAAAATGGTTATGCTGAAAAAGGCCGATGTATCCCGCTTATTACAACTGCTGGTATCAATAGCAATAAGCCTTACATTAAAAGTGCCGGTTGTATTGTAAGTGTATGTTGGCTCAAAATCTGTTGATCTATCGCCATTGCCAAATTCCCAAATCCAATCTGTACCGCCAAGTGAAAGATTTTTAAACGTTAAACTAAACGGTACGCAGCCTCTGGACGGTGCAGAAAATATGGCTTTTACATTGGGGCTGATTCGCAAGGTTTTTATTGCACTGTCTGGTGCATTGCAAAAAGTAGTATCATCTACCAGCAATGTAACTTTATAACTGCCGGTTGATGCGTATGTATGAATTACGGGGCCAAAACCTGCACGTACTTTTGGGGTATTGTCTCCAAAATCCCATAAAAAACTCTGGCTGGTATATGTTGGTACTGTTGCCACAGTTTGGTTTACAAACTGGTATCGTAAACTGTTACAGGAATCTAATTTAAAAAATGAAAAATCTGCATCAATATTATTGTTACCAACCTTTACAATTGTGTAGGCAGTATCTGCAATATTGCAGGTTGCGGAATCAATTGAAATCAGCATCAGCCGGTACTGCCCAACATTATTATAGGTATGCGATATGGTGTTATTAGGGGCAAATGTTCTAACCACCGGAGATCCATCTCCAAAATCCCATTCATAAATTTTCCCCTTTGCCAACGTATCTGCAAATGTTATAGTAAGCGGTACACACCCAATGGTATCAATAACACCATTAATAGTTGCTTTAACACTGGCACCAATACCTGCAAAATTCATTTCAATTTTTACTGCTGCCTGGTTACAACCGCCGCCACCGCCGGGTGTATTATTGCTAGTTGACCAAACGCCTGGTGTAGTAAAAAAACTGGCATCGCCACATGCACAAACTGCCTGATAAATAACACCATTGGCATCAAAACGGCTGGTGCCGCCATCTACGTGGTCGCCAACATTGCCCCTGTTTCCTCCAAAGTGAGTTCCAAAAAGCTGACTTTTACCATCTTTTTCCAACACAAAAAAGAACAGGTCCCGTCCATCGGCAGGCGGAATACCCGGTAACGGACTAACTTCCGGCATACCCGCTGTACCGGCAGATGGATACGATTTATCAATATTAATGCCACCGCCCCAACCAGATACATAAACATTCTGACAACGATCTACCAAAAATGCAATGGGCGACAGGTTTGGAACCGCCGAATTTGTACCAAAAGTTGTTGAATATTTGTAAGTAGAAAGATTAGAATCGAGTTTACTGATGAATTGTTTACTACCGGTATTATTAAATATAGCAGGTTGCCCTTGTGCAACCTGCACCGGCCATGATCCAGTTGTAGTACCCATGATATATGGAAAGCCAAATTTATCGAACTGGATGCCATATACCAGATCGTTTCCAACAGTACCCTGATAAGTTGTTCTTATTATGGCAGAACCATTGTTGGTAATTTCTGTGATAAACCCATCCGTTGCGCCACCCTGGTAATTAGGCTGCATTACTAATGGATTGGTGCCCGGCAAATTTGTACTGGTTGTACCGCCAGCTACATAAATACGACCGCTTACCGGACTTTGAGATAAAACAAAACAGGCATCATCGCCGCTGCCACCAAAATAAGTACTGAATAAAATGGAGGAAAGACTTGAATTTAATTTGAGAATTACTCCATCTTGCCGGCCGCCGCCAAAGCTAGCCTGTATGGGTGTGCCTGCTGTTACCGGAAAATTGTTTGACTGTGTACAGGATGCCAGCATAATATTTCCAGCAGCATCCAATATCACTTCACTTCGGGCATCATCGCCATAATTTCTTCGGGTTGCATCGGCACCATCCGGAGGAAAATATTTACCACGGATGTTTACACCATCGTTTCCACTACCACCAATTTTGATAGAGCCTAAAAGTGCTGAGCCATCAGCATTAAGTTTTGAAATTGTGATATCGTATCCACCGCCGGCACCACTCTGTATGCCGGGATAATTTGAAGAATTGGTGCGGCCTGCTATGTATAGATTGCCTTGTGCATCGCAAATCATACTGTGCGGCTGTTCGTTTCTTGATCCACCAATATATGTTGCATACACCCTGTTTACACCATTTGGCGAAAACTTTATAATTGCCATATCATAACCGCCATTTCCATCCTCATTTATACCGCCACCATAAGTTGTTTGATAGGCACCTGGCGAAACCGGATAGCCGCTGTTAAAAGCGATGCCTCCTGCAAAAAGACTTCCATCTGGCCCCGGCGTTGCGGTATATCCCCAATTTTCGGCAGTACTGCCGGTAAAGGTTGAAAATATTAAAGTAGGGTCAATTACCAGCGTAGATGCAGGATCGTAACCGTTTACTTTAAAACGAACGATATTGTTTTTTACAACATACTTACAGTTAACAGTATTTCTTTTTCCTTCGTTAACCTGGTAGCTGTATGGATATAATTCCTTAACAGCACCAACAGATGTTTTTATAACCAGCTCCTGATTTTGAACCTCTAATTTTTCAACACCAGCATATTGCATAGCAATTCTGTCAATATCACCACCGGGATGCACAATGATATCGTACTTCATTTTACCGCCATCGCTGTAATACCGCACATCTATATTTGGATAAATGTTTTGATAGCTTACTGCCTGTGCAATTTTGCAACCGGATGCCCATTTAGACTGGTCGTTTCCTTCGAAATAATTATTATGAAAAGCCTGAATTTTATCTGGGATATTTTGTGTGAAGGAACGGGCACCTAAAAAATTAACTTTATATGCATGAGAATTAACCGTGATTGACTGGCCCATAGTAGCAGCATTTACATTGTGACCATGCATTTGCTCAGACAATTTCATTAAATCTGCAACATTGTGCACTGCAACTGTAAAACCCTGGTTCTCTAAAAAAAAGGAGCCACTACCAAAATCGGCACGGTACTCAACCTTACTATCCCACTGGCCTTTGTTTTGTACAAATTGTGCCTGCCCATGCACCTGTTGTGCAACAAAAGTTATAGAGAGAGCAGTAAAAAAATGTAGTAATATTTTGCGCAAAATTGTCAAGTATCTTTTTTTACAATGTACTAAAATTAAACCGTAAAATTAACGGTTCTAATAATTATGTAAAGATTTGCAAACCGTTAATAATTGTTATAGTTTGTTAACTATTTGTAATGATTGTAGTTTTATAAATCATGCATAATTTACGATATTTTACTCCATGCTGTTTTGCCCTTTTGCTGCTGCAGATAACTTTTAACAGTTAGGTTTTCATCTGCATCCAAATCCGGGTCGGTTTCTAAAATATTTTCAGCAGCATCCCTGGCGGCTTCCAGTATAACCCTGTCTTGTACTATGTTTGCCAGTTTAAAGTTTAACAAACCACTTTGCCTGGTGCCCTCAATATCGCCGGGGCCCCGTATCTCCAGGTCTTTTTCTGCTATTTTAAAACCATCGTTGGTGGCCACCATTATCTTTAACCGTTCCCGGGCATCGTTTGATACTTTGGGACCTGTTAATAATATGCAAAAACTTTTTTCGGCACCCCTACCAACCCTGCCACGCAACTGGTGCAATTGCGACAATCCGAATTTTTCGGCACTCTCAATAACCATCACGCTGGCATTGGGTACATTCACCCCCACTTCAATTACGGTTGTACTTACCATTATTTGTGTATCCCCTTTTACAAAGCGCTGCATGTTGGTTTCTTTCTGCTCGGCCGGTTGTTTTCCGTGTACCATGCTTATCCAGTATTTTGGTTCCGGAAAAAACGATTTCACTTCCTCATAGCCCTTCATCAGGTTTTCGTAATCCATTTTGCTGCTTTCTTCAATAAGCGGATAAACAATGTATGCCTGTCTTCCTTTTCCAATTTCTTCTTTAACAAAATCCATCACACTTGGCCTGGCACTTTCTGAACGATGCAGGGTGTTGATGGGTTGCCTGCCTGGCGGTAATTCATCAATTACGCTGTAATCCAGATCGCCATAAGCGGTAAGCGCCAGCGTACGTGGTATGGGTGTTGCCGTCATTACCAACACATGTGGTGGTATAATATTTTTCTTCCACAATTGTGCCCTTTGCGCCACACCAAATTTGTGCTGCTCATCAATTACCACAAAGCCAAGGTTTTTAAAAATCACCTTATCTTCTATCACCGCATGGGTGCCAATTAAAATATGCAAATTGCCATCCTCACAAAATTGTAAAATTTCTTTACGCTGTTTACCTTTAGATGAGCCGGTGAGCAATTTTACACAAACCGGCATATCTTTTACCAACTCTGTTATGCTGTTGAAATGCTGCTGTGCCAATATTTCGGTTGGTGCCATTAATACAGATTGAAAATCATTATCTGCCGCAATCAACATCATCATTAAGGCCACAATGGTTTTACCACTGCCCACATCCCCTTGTAAGAGCCGGTTCATTTGTTTGCCGCTGCCTGCATCCCGCCGTATCTCCTTCAACACTTTTTTTTGTGCATTGGTTAATTCAAAAGGCAGATACTTTTCAAAAAAAATGTTGAAAAGATCGCCTACTTTGTCAAAATTTAATCCCCTGCTATGCCGTTGCCGGCTTGATTTTATGAGGCCCAGCCTGAGTTGTGCAAAAAACAATTCTTCAAACTTAATACGCCGCACCGCATGCTGGTAATGCTTTTCCGATGCCGGGTAATGTATTTGCCGGCAGGCATTAAGGCGGCTTATAAATTTATATTGATCAATAATTGATTGGGGTAAATTTTCGGGCAGGTCCTTTTCGCTTAGCAATTGCAGAACCTCGTAAGTAAGTTTACCTATGGAGCGGCCATTGAGCCCTTTTGCCTTTAATTTTTCGGTAGATGGATAAACCGGTTCCAGGTAATTTTTTCCATCGGCTTTTTGCTGGGTAAAATTTTCAATTTCGGGATGGGCAATTTGTGGTTTACCCATAAAGAAAGCCAGGCGGCCAAAAACCAAATACTGATGGCCAACTTCAATTGCCTTTTGTATCCAGCTTATGCCTTGGAACCAAACCAGTTCAATTTCGCCGGTTTCGTCGGCCAGCTTGGCTGTCAGCCTTTTTGCCCTGCCTTCGCCTAAAATTTGTATTTGTATAATTTTTCCGGCTACCTGTGCATATTCGCTGGCAGGCGAAAGTGTCGCAATTTTATCCAGCTTTGTTTTATCTACATGCCTAAAGGGGTAATGCTCCAGCAAATCTTTAAAAGTAAAAATCTGCAATTCTTTTTTTAAGAGATCGCCTTTGAATGTTGTTACGCCATGTAAATATTCAATAGGGCTTGTTAATATGGTGGCTGGCGAACTGATGATAATTGTTTTTACAAATATACAGTTGAAGCCTCATTAATTTTTTTGCCTGGCGGCGAAAAGATATTGCCACAGAAGCACGGAAACACAGAAAAATACATTTGAATATCTTTTTAAATAGAAAATAATAATGCTAAAAATTATCGCTTATTATTATTTTGAAAACGCCTTGGCTTGTTAAAATTTCTGTTTGCTCCCGAACCGCCGGATGCTGCAGTATTGTAGGCAGGTGTTTCTCCAAGTTCTTCTGGCACAGTGGCTTTGGGAACGGGTTTACCCAACAGCTTTTCTATACTTTGAAATTTGCGTTGTTCTTTTACGGTAACAAAAGTGTAAGCACTACCTTCGGCTGCAGCCCTTGCTGTACGGCCAATGCGGTGTACATAATCTTCACCATCGTGTGGTACATCGTAATTAATAACCAGGTCAATATTATCAATATCAATACCACGGCTTAAAATATCGGTAGCTACCAAAATGGGTAATCGCTTGCTTTTAAATTGCATCAATACGTCTTCTCTGTTGCTCTGTTCTAGATCGCTATGAATTTCATCGGCCAGAAATTTAGCACGCTTTAAATCACGGGTAAGATTTTTAACCGCTATTTTGCTGCTGCAGAAAATAAGTACCGATGAAAAGTTTTTTTTCTTAAGCAGGTATTTTACCAGCGGAATTTTTTGTGTGTCGTAAACAATAAAGGCCGACTGTTCAATTTTTTCGTTCGGCTTACTGATAGATATATTTATCTCTTCGGGCTGGTGCAAAATCTTCCTTGCCATTTCTCTTATTTTATGCGGCATGGTTGCCGAAAATAAAAGGTTCTGTCTCTTTTTAGGAAGACTGTCAATGATGAACATGATATCGTCATAAAAACCCATGTCCAGCATACGGTCGGCTTCATCCAGAATTAAATATTTAAGCCCGGCCAGTTTTACATAACCCATTTTAATATGGCTCATCATTTTACCGGGCGTGCAAATAACTACATCAGCACCATGGCTTAATGCTTTTTTCTCCTGCACAAATGCATTGCCATCGCCGCCGCCATAAACAGCTATGGAGCTTACCGAAGTAAAATAAGAAAGACCCTCCATATGCTGTGCAATCTGTACTGCCAGCTCACGGGTGGGTACAATTACAAGGGCGTTGTTTGTGTGGTCTT
>JAYURR010000051.1:0-5796 GCA_043756605.1 Chitinophagaceae bacterium | reverse complement strand
TGTTGTGCATGTTATTTTAGTGGGTTTAGTCACTAACTAAGACAACTTCACAACATCTTTTAACGCATCAACCGAAAAATTAACTCCGCCAACGGGTTTTATTTAGTTCTTTTTGGTGTGTATAATATTTTGAAAATCTTTTGTTTTTTAATGAGATTTTTGGTCCAAATATTTTTAACTCATAAACCGGCGCCGTATCTATTTTAGTGAAAATAAATTCATTCTTCGATGTCTTAATTTTTAATTCATCCGGATTAACTTCGTAAATAAAATTTTCATTTCTATGGAAATCATTTTTATCACAGATATTGATTATGTCGAAATTTTTTTTGTTAATGTGCATGACAGCCAAATCACAAGTGTAACAATAACCCTCAAATTCAATTCCATATTTTTCATAAACATTTCTACTTTTGGAATTTAATATTTCAATAGGTGATAGTTGATTAAAGTCACCTAAATTATCTGGTTGAACATTGCTTTTTACCTGCAAATCTGTTTCTTTATTGTTAACAGTATCAACAGATGTGCTTATTATTTTTATGTCTTCATTTTTAGATTTATTTTGATTACAACTTGCCATAAAAATGCAAGCGAAGAAAATAAAGGGTTTAAAAGAATGTGTCATTATGTATGGTGTTGCTTGTAAGTGTGTGCTAATGCCCCGAGGCTCTGTATAATTGGAGAATTGACCAACTGGCTGCCCGGAATCGAAGCTAAACTTATAACTAAAAGCCGATGTTAATCAACAAAAGCCTGGCAGCATTACGTATGCCGAAACCAAAGCTGGGATATGCACTGCCGGTGATTGTTTCAACGTTCTGCCCCAATTGCACAAAACCTTTTGTTGGCAGAAGTGCTATTTTAGTAAGCCTGAATTAAAACCTCTGTAGGAATGTTTAATCTGTCATGTATTTGCCTGATCATCTCAAGAGAAAGTTTTCTCTTGAGATTTAGAATTTCACTTGCTCTACTCTTTAGTCCAACTACATTTGCCAAATCAGTTTGGTTGTAACCAAGTTGCTCCATTCTAAATTTAATAGCTTCCACCGGGTCAGGAAAACTAATTGGGAATTTCTCGTTTTCATAATTGTCAATTAACATTCCCAATATTTCTAACTCGTCGCCTTTTTCTGTCCCTTTTTTTGCGTCAAAGATTAGTTCAAGCCTTTCAAGAGCTTGTTCATAATCTTTTTTTGTTTTAATTGGTTTGATATTCATTTTAAATTGTTTTAGCATTTATTTTATCATACGCTGCATGTGTTCCAATAAATCGAATCCAAATCATTTGGTAGTCGTAACTGATTTTCACGATTAGTCTGTAATAATTGCCATTGATATTAAAAACAACTCTATTGTTGGCCAAAAAACTTGCACTTGGGTACTCAATTTTAATTTTAGTTGGCCCTGTCCATTCTGCTTTTGATGTTTCCTGATACCAAGCTTTTAGCTGTTGTTCACTGTCTGGATGTACCTCCCAAAAATCCCGTAAAATTTTCTTTGCAATAATTCTCAACTATCAACTGTTTTATCAAAGTTAAGAGAAGTTCCCGAAATGGGATAATTTATTATTGACCGAGTGAATTTTAGGGCATGTGCAATAGCATTACTGCCAACTCTTAAATATACCCAACTTCTACTTCGCTTTTATTTTCTTGGTAAATTTAAAAAATGAAACATTGGATATTATATTGTGTAGATAAAAGCCCCCCAAAGATTTGCAGTTGAACGGAGCGTCGCCACTTCTGCCCAATCAGGGATATTAGCTGGTAACCAAAAAAAATTAAAAATGTAGAATTGAAAATTAAAAATGGAAGGCAGTAATCGAGTGTACTTCATTCTTAATTTTTCATTTTTAACTCTTAATTAATTCATTTCCTCCACCCACTTATCCCTGTCATCGGGGCTAAATTTCCAGGGGGCAAAATTGTTTTCGATGTTGCCGAACATTACGTTCCATTCCTGCGGGGCATTGCTATCTTCCATAATAAGGGAGCGGCGCAGTTCTAAAATAATATCAAGCGGCGATATGGATACGGGGCACTCCTGTACACAGGCATTGCAGGTGGTGCAGGCACGCAGCTCTTCTACCAGTATATGATTGTGCAAAAGAGTTTTGCCATCATCAACAAATTGTTTGTTGGCAGTTATGTTTTTGCCCACGGCTTCCAGTCGGTCACGGGTGTCCATCATTATTTTTCGGGGGCTTAATAGTTTGCCCGTTTGCGTGGCAGGGCATGCGGCACTGCAGCGGCCACACTCGGTGCAACTGTAAGCATCTAATAGGTTTTTCCAGCTAAGGTCAAACACATCTTTGGCGCCAAATTTTATGGGTGCAGCATCACCGGTTGGGGCAAGCTCAGGCTGCATCATATATTTAACTTCGTTTTGCACGCTTTGCATATTATCCATTTCGCCAACGGCATCAAGCCTTGCATAATACGCATTGGGGAAGGCCAGTAAAATATGCAGGTGCTTGCTGTAAGGCAGGTAATTTAAAAAAGCAAATATGCCGATGATGTGCAGCCACCAGCAACTGCGCTCAATAACCACCAATGTTGCCGGCGAAAAATTATTAAACAGCGGCACAATAATGCCGGAGAAAATAAAATTGCCGGTATTGTGATAATGGGCTGCGCCTTGTAATTGCAATGCACGGTCAACACTGTTCATAGTAAGGAAGAGTGTCATTAAAACAATTTCGGTTATTAAAATATAATTGGCATCGCTGCGTGGCCAGCCGTTAAGATCTTTACTGATAAAGCGTTTTAGTTTGATGATATTTCTTCTGGCTAAAAAAACAACACAAACTGCAATTACACCAACGGCCAGTATTTCGAAAAAATTGATGAGGAATGTGTAAAGTACGCCGATGTACGGCAGAAACAAACGGTGTGTGCCCAGCATGCCATCCAAAACAATTTCCAGCACTTCTATATTGATGATGATGAAACCGGCATAAATGATAAAGTGCATGATAGCCACTAACGGGTTGCGAAACATTTTCTTTTGCCCAAAGGCGAGGAGGATTAAATTTCTCCAGCGTTTGGATGGGTTATCGCTGAGGTCTTCGGCTTTGCCGAGAAAAATATTGCGACGGATGATGCCGATGTTTTTTGCGAAAAGAAAAACGGCAAAGGCGGTGAGGGCGATGAAAAGTATTTGTTGTAATATTTGCATGTTTGAGATTGTGCCGCTAAGATAATACGTTAATCCGTTAATTTGTTAATCCGTTAATCCGTATAGCCTTATTATTAGTTGAGTTTTACTTATTAAGTGAACCCCACGGATTAACGGATATACGGATTAACTTATTAACACTTAAATTCGTGGTATAATGGAACAACGTAAACAAATAATGACTGCCGAAGTTGCCAATAAAAAATTGCAGCGCATGGCTTTGCAGGTAGTGGAGCAAAATTATAACGAAACACAGTTGATACTGATTGGCATTAAAGCAAGCGGATCTGTAATTGCGGAAAAGATAAGCCAGTATTTAAAAGAAGTATTCAACGGCGAAGTGGTTTTATTGGAACTGAGTATTGATAAAAAAAATCCATTACAGGTAAGTTTAAATGCTGCCATTGATTTTAATGGCAAAAATATTATTTTGATTGATGATGTTGCCAACAGCGGGCGAACCATGTTGTATGCCTTAAAACCTTTGCTGGAGCAGCTCCCCAAAAAAATACAGACACTTGCCCTGGTTGAAAGAACCCACAAAAGTTTTCCGGTTGATGTGGATTATGTTGGCTTTAGTGTTTCTACAGCACTGGATGAAAATATTTTGGTAGAAGTGAAGGATGGGGAAGTAAGCGGTGCCTGGCTTAATTGACCTCACCCCATGCGCTACGCTCTTTCCTCTGCAGGAACTCCAAAGGAGAGGGAACAGAGCTCATGCTTTTGAATTCTTGCCAATAATTTTGAAACATGCATTAAAACCCAATCGCTTTTACTTTAAAATTTCCGTTCGAAAATTCCAGGGCTGGCATGGGTATTTTTATAATGTTCAGTAAGCGGAACGCCAGCTTTAATCCTTTTCTGTTTGTTTTTATTTTGGTAAGATCAATATCGGGCGACAGATACCATTGCCTGTAACGTTTTATATCGGGCCTGCTGAAGTTTATATTGCCTGCATCATCTTTACCATAATTATCATTTGCACCAAACATACCTTCGGCTCCGGTGCCAACTGCAATGTTCAGCCACTTTGGCCACTTGCTTTCCGGAAAAAATGAACGCACGTTTGTGCTTAGCCAGTAAGTCTGGCCGTTATAATCTTTTAAAAAACGCTCGGCAGTGCTGCTGCCAAAAATTTTGTTGCTGCGTTTGTTTAAAGCAGGGTCGTTGTAACTTTTGCGGTGAAAAGAAAATTTAAATTGAATGCGCTGTTCATCCCATGCCAGTTCCTGTGCAATAAGCATACCGCTGCCAATAAAGTTGGCACCAATATCGCCCCAGCTCCAGCCCCATTCGGCACTGAAGCCATCCAGTACTTCAATAACGGTATGATAAACCGGACCGCTTAAGCCACCGTACCAGATGCGTTTTTTGCGGCTAACACCTGTCCACCGCCAAAGCTCTATACTGGCAAGGCTTTCGGCATATACTGCGTAAGCGTGGCCAATTTTATCAATGCCTTTCCACTCGGGCATATCGTTGAAAGCATGAAAATTGCTTTGTGGATAATTTTTGTACCAGGTGCCGTAAAGAGCACCCATGGCAGCACCGTAGCCGATTATGTTGGTGGCAGCGATAATTTTTACACGGCGGTTTATTTGTTTGCTGGTTAATCCGTTTATCCGGTTATCCGTTAATGCGTTAATTGGTTTATCAGTGGGTTTTACGCTGTTGGATGAATCCTGTGCAAAGGTTGAAGTGATAAGTAATGCACTGATAATAAAACTCAGAATAATTGATTTATATACAGCGGGTGAATTCATAAAGTGCAAAAATACGCATAACAGTGCTTTGTAATTGTATTGGGTAACATTTACGCAAAAGATAACAGCGAAGTTTTAAAACTTTGGTATGGCAGCCGGGGCGGTTTTGCGGCCATATATAAGTGTATTAACACGGTTTTTAATAATGTCGCTGGCTATCTGTTCGCCAACGGTTTGGTTGTTTCTTCTTTGCCATTCTGTATTTCTGGCAATTATCTGACCGGTAGTTAAGGGGTAACTTGGCCAATGCATTAATTCTCCGCCTTTTTTTAAAACATATATTTTGTAAACAGGTGGGTTGATGTGCATCAATGTATTTTGTACAGGCTTTTTATAAGCAGAAAAAAATAAAGTGCCAAAAGGCAGAGAATATAAGGTATCCTTTTTCTGTGGCGTATTTTGTGCATAACCTGCTGATGAAAAAATTAAGAGCAAAAGAATAACAGTGATTCTACTTTTTAAAAAACGGTACAAATATTTATTGCTGTAAAAAAGCATGTAACAAATCTACTTATTTTGTTTGTTTGATGTATGAATAATTTATTTTTGAAGGCATAAACTATAAAACAATGGAAGCAGCAACACAACAAAAAATTGATCAATGGCTAAGTGGTAATTACGACCAGGCAGTTAAAGATGAAATACTGGCGTTACAAAAAACAGATGCCGCCGGGCTGGAAGATGCATTTTATAAAAACCTGGAGTTTGGTACCGGCGGACTGCGTGGCATAATGGGTATTGGTACCAACCGCATGAATAAATATACAGTAGGTATGGCCACCCAAGGTTATGCCAATTATTTAAAACAATGTTTTATTGGTGAAATAAGTGTTGCCATTGCCTACGATTGCCG
>JAYURR010000050.1:0-17836 GCA_043756605.1 Chitinophagaceae bacterium | reverse complement strand
AATAATAAATTGGCAGGAAGAATGGGAACTGATGATCCGCCTGGAATGCAGGCTTTTAATTTTCTACCGTTTGGTATGCCACCACAATACTCATCGCTGTAAATAAATTCTTCCACAGAGATGGTCATGTCAATTTCAAAAACACCGGGTTTATTAATATTTCCGCAGGCACTCATTAGTTTTGTTCCTGTACTTTTTCCTACGCCAATTTTTGCATATTCGTCGCCGCCATCGTTGATGATGGGTACAACGGCTGCAATGGTTTCCACATTATTTACCACGGTTGGTCTTTCCCAGGCGCCTTTAACAGCGGGGAACGGTGGTTTAATTCTTGGGTTACCACGCTTGCCTTCCAGCGATTCTATCAATGCGGTTTCTTCTCCGCAGATATAAGCACCTGCACCACGATGTACATAAATTTCACAATCGAAACCGCTGCCCAAAATATTTTTACCCAGAAAGCCATTGTGTTTTGCTTCTGCAATTGCCTGTTCTAAAATATCAACTATCCAGGCGTACTCTCCACGTATATAGATGTATGACACATTGGAGCCAAGGGCAAAGGAAGAAACAATCATTCCTTCAATTAAAATATGCGGAATAAATTCCATCAGGTACCTGTCTTTAAAAGTACCGGGTTCACTTTCGTCGGCATTAACTACCAGGTGACGGGGCACACCTTCGGGTTTAGCGATAAAACTCCATTTTAAACCTGTTGGAAAACCTGCACCACCACGGCCCCTTAAGCCGCTCTTCTTCACTTCTTCTACAATATCGGCAGGAGCCATTTTCAGTGCCTTCTCCACGCTTCGGTAACCACCTTCACGGCGATACACATCATATAATCTGATGTTTTCTACATGTGCTTTTTCTAATAATAATTTTCTACTCATAAGCCCTTATCCCTTAAAGGGGGACGATTGTGTTTTATGATTTATTTTTTTGTTGCCAACATTTTATTTGAATCAATTACTTTTTTAAAAACTTTTCAAATTATCGGCTCCAAAGTACCCCCTTCGGGGGATTTAGGGGGCCTTAACCGCCTGCCTTGCAAACAACACCCAACGTTTTCCTTTCTTCACCCACACTTCCAATACTTTTAAATGGTAGCTATTTGTTGCTCCTTTCATTGTAGCTGTAATATCGGCCACAAAACGCACATTAGCCATTGCTCCATTTATCAAAATTGAAATACTATCTTCTTTATAAGCCTCATAACTGATATAACCGGTTTCTAAATCTTTTATTACATCTGCTTTTGTTTCTACCCAGCCATTGCTGTGGCCGTAACTTAATGCCTTATCCGTTTGCTGGTTTATAGAAACCGTATTTTTATTAACCAGCGCCTGGTGAAATTCTTTTACGGTTGCTGTTAATTTTTCTTCGTCAGTTTGAGCAAGGCAAAAAGATGAAACACTTAACAATAATATCGCAATTACAAACTTCATGGTTTCAATTTTGCCATCAGCATCCTCATCGGGTGCAGGGTTCTTGTAAATGGGTTTAATACCAACCCCAACGACTCTAAAGTAGTTGCACCCAATAATGGTTCATCTCCTTCTTCGCCATACACAACCGGTGCAGGCCCGCCTTCTCCCTCATATTCAAAATAAGCACTGCAAACCCTGCGCTTTAATGTGGTTCCATCTGCCAGCGAAAAACTCATTTCCTTGTAAGGTTCAATATCCAGCTCATCTAATATTTTACCAGGCACCAAACTATAAACAGCTCCGCTATCAACCAAAAAATTAACCTCAGCTATCTTTTCAGATTTGCGGTGCTCTTTTACTTTTAATATAGCATTTGTTATTCCCATTAATTTATTTTGCCTTTATATAAATCATACACAGGAAAAATCATGTCCCAGTCTTTACCCCAAACCACATTACCATTCTCTATTTTAAAGCGTTTAAAATTTGCTTCTTTTTTGTATTTATTAAACTGAGGGTGACTGTGAGTTTGTAAAAAAAAACCAAAGTCTACCATTTTTTTAATGCCATCATTAAAAATAATTTCAAGCTTAAAGCCTTCAGCATATTTAGCTTCCTTTATTGATAAAGGTTTCATTTTACTTGATTTTTTTATTTATTACTTCACAGCTAACTTTTTTATTTTGCACAAAAAATTTAGTCCACTTGTCAACAATTCCTTCATGATAATTATTAATAAAATTTAATGCGTCCTTTGTTTCCTTCGCAGGCAATGGCAATCTGCCCTTAACTTTTTTGACGATAATATTTTTTAATTTGCCATTTTCAAATTCTAATTCAAATTTACTTTCAAATTCTGCAAAAGACACATGAACATGAATAGGTAAATGTTCATTTGCGTAAAAGAAAAAAATTAATCCCAGATATTCATAAATTTTTGGCATATTAATTCGCTTTTGCCCTGCATTCTTCAATAATGGCATCAACTTTTTCTTTGGTAAGATGTTCTTTATAAATTTTACCCAACTGCATCATGGGTGCATAACCACAGGCACCCAGGCACTCTACAGTTTTTAAAGTAAACATTCCATCTGCAGTTGTTTCGCCAACAGCAATGTTTAGTTTTTGTTTGATGTAGGCAATAATATCATCGCTGCCGTTGATCATGCATGGCCCAGTTTGGCAAACTTCAAACATATATTTACCAACGGGGCTTAAATTATACATGCTGTAAAAACTGGCTACTTCGTACACTTCAATGGGCTCAATATTTAAAACCGAAGCCACATAATCCATCACCGGCACATCAAGCCAGCCGCCAAATTCTTCCTGCGCCATGTGCAATACCGGTAACAGGGCACTTTTGTGTTTGCCTTCGGGATAACGGCTGATTATTTCATTAATTTTGGCCAAACCCGAACTTGAGAATTGCATATTTGTCATGATTTAAAATCAGGGGCAAATCTACTTCATAATAATTCTTTCAGAAAATAAATATCTGTAAATCAGCACAAAAAAAAGAAAAGGCTAATGTATATCTATCAGTTGATTTTTTATGGCATAGATGATGATACTTGCCGTATTGTGCACATCCATCTTTTCCTGGATACGGGTACGATAGCCCTCAACGGTGCGGTAGCTTAGTTTGATTGAGTTTGCAATTTCCTTGTTGGTAAGTCCATCGCATATGAGTTTAATCACTTCCAGTTCTTTTTCATTGAAAACAATTTTAGAAGATCGTTTATAGGGGTTATACCTGCTTTTGGCAATCATCCAGGTAATTTTTTTTGTGGTTTGATTGCAGTAATAATTTTGCCGGTTATGCACCCGCACTATGGCTTCCTGCACTTCATCTTTTGAAGCATTTTTTACCAGGTAGCCCATGGCTCCGGCTTCAAGCATATCAATAATCTGCTGTTCTTCCTCAAACATGGTTAGTCCTATTACGCCTATTTCGGGATAACTGCCTGTAATGAAACGTGTTGCTTCAATTCCGTCTTTCACAGGCATTTTTATATCGGTTAGTACCACATCGGGTTTTAATTGCTGCACCAGATCAATAAGTTCCTGCCCGTTTTCGGCCATGCCAATTAATTTGATGCCTTTTAAAGTACTGCTTAGCAGTTGCAAACCGTCACGGTAAATTTCATGATCATCGGCGGCCACAATGGTAATATCGTTATTCACTTTGCTGAAGTTTATTTAATGGTAATGAAAAAGTATAACTGATTCCCTCGCCGGGCCGGGAGTGAATGCTGGATTTACCGTTCAGCATTTCAATGCGGCTTTTAATATTTGAAATACCATATCCGGTTGAATTAAAATTATGATCGGTATAAGCAAAGCCGCATCCATTATCACTTGTATGAATCAACAGGTTATTATCTTTTTTCTCAAAATTAAGTCGAAGCTCCGATGCTTTTGAATGTTTTATAGTGTTGGTAATAATTTCCTGTATTACCCTGTAAATATTCAGTTCTGCAGTACTGCTGAGTTGCAGCTTCATTTCAGGAAATTGTAAGTTTATATTAAACTTTACATAAGTTTCGATGTTGAAAATATATTCTTCCAACGCCTGTTTAAGGCCCTTGCGCTGTAGTGTGTTTGGCATTAAACCGTTTGCCATTGTTTTAATACGCATAATACCCCCATCGAGGTACTTGTTAATATTTGTAATAAGTTCCTTATCCTGCCCATCTTTTAAGGAAAGCGCATTTACATAAATTTTTATTGTGGCCAGTATGGGGCCAAGGTCGTCGTGAAGATCAGATGCTATTTTCTTTTTTTCTGTTTCGCTGGTATATATTTCTGCTTTAATTTTTTCACGGTTCAGTTTACGGTGCTGCTTAAAATATGAGACCGTAAAGCCTATTATAATAATTGCCAGTAAAATACTAAATAACAGAATACCTAAGTAAACTTCACTTTCTTTCGCATCCATAAAAATGAGATTGCAAATAACAGGTTGGTAATAACATTAATAATAACGTAAATAAGCATATTCCATTTCCATAGCTGTACCGTAGGGTGAAACAACGGAGAATTGAAAAGTGAAATAAATGTACTGTATGCATAATAAAATATTACAGCCACGGTAATATAGATATAGGTAATATAATTACGAGAGTGGTTACTTTTTATAACCACATTATTCAATTGATCAATTGCTATCAGCAAAAGAACCATGGAATAGGTTATTCTGAAAATAAAATTTTTGCCTCCCAGATGATGCTCATACAAATTATCCCATATCCACAACAGGCTAAAAAATGTAATGAAACATATTATTTTAAGGCGACTGGCTTTTTCAAAAGCACCCCACTTGTAAAAAAGCCACAGAAAGGTAATAAAATCAAAGTACATGTACACATTAAAAACATACAGGTTGTTCTTAATGGTAACCCTGAGTATATGTGCCAGAATTTCGGCAGACAAACCAATCCATATATTAAACGCCAGTGGCTTAAACACCTCGTCAATTACAGAAAACCTGATTAATGCAATTACAGCCGGAATAATAATAACAAAACTGGCAACAAAAAACCAATTAAACATGCAGTTAGTTTTTTTTCAAAAATTGTTTAATCAGGGTGTTACTCCGCCGCCAGTACATGCTTCTGGGCATGGAGCACCCATTTCTACAATCAGTGGTAAATCATTTATGTTTTTGCAGGAGTCGTTACTTTCCCGGGTATTGGTACATTTTAAATAATCAAATCCATATTCGTTTACACCAACCATTACAAAACGCAGGCGATTGTCTTCTCCCAGCCCATTATAAACTCTGTATTTACAGCATCCTCTTTGTGCAAGTAATCTGCTGATAGCTTCAACCGGAAAAGTTTCAAAATATATCCATCCGTTTTCTCCCATAACTTCGCATAAAGCACCCGGTATTCTGGATGTTTGCTGAAATTTACTTATTAACTGGTTAGCATATTCCAGCGTGATGAAATGCCTTTCAACATCATCATTTTTACAAACTGTAGCCGATTGATTTTGCGATGCCGTGTTAAACTTAGCTGCATTTTTTTCATATCCGGGATAAGTGTCTTCTCTTTTGCAGGATATTGCAATTAACGCAGTTGCAATAAGGATTAAAAAAGCAGGAGCAATTGTTTTGATTTTTTTCATATTGTTTTTTTTTCAAAAATATAACATTTGTTATTTTAATCCAGCGGTTTAGTACGCAGTAAAACTGCGTACTAATACGCAGTTAATAATTTTAATTGCCGTTAATATGGAATTTTTTCATACGGCACTTTCATCTACTAAGCCAATCCTGTTCATTAATTTATTTATCAGGATAATTAACCTGCGTAATCTTTTACAACATTTACGAAAAAAAATTGCGTAGTTTTTTTTTGCATTTCCGCATTAGTACTCTTGCCGGGGTTTTACTCAAAATCTATTTTTACTCAGTAAAAACTCAATCATCTATTTAAAGCTGATTAAAAGCTTCAGATTTTTTCTTAAGCCTGCATTGGTTCGCAATACATGATTTAGCAACAAACTGCTGCAACCCCTAACCTGCGAAAACAATTTCAACCATCTTTTTTTTCTTATTCACTTAAAACACAAAAAACAATTATGAAAAAGCAATTTTTAATTTTATTGCGGCTTGCCATCATGGCCATTTTCTGTTTTGGCGGCACTCTGGCCGCACAACCGCCGGGTACGGTTTCGCCAACTGTTACCATGAACGGATACTCTTTACAAAAAAGTGTAAGTGTATCAACCATTAAAACAAATGATCCATTTACATACACAGTAACTTTTTCAATTCCGGGAGGTGCATCGTCGGTAGTTATTTCCGATCATGTACCTGCACCATTGGTAATAGATGCAGTTATTGTACCTGTGGGTGGTTATAGCGGCAACGTTCCCACTGTAACAACAGTATCCAATGTAGTTTCACTTAATTTTGCATCAGTTCCTGCCAGTATCAGCGGGTCTTTCCAAATTAATGTACACTTTCCGGTTGAAAGAAGCTGCCATAACCTGGAGGTGGCCAATTTTGCCACATTAAGAGGTAAAACACCTGATGCAGAACTGGCTACCGAAAGAATTTTTACCAAAGCAATTGTAAATAATCCCTGGCGCATTCAAAAATATCCAACGGCACCCTACATCAGCACTTGCCCTTACGGAGCACTCACTGATACCGTTGAATACAATATCAGAATTGTAAAACAATGGTGGACGCTTTCTGGTTCTGCATCTTTATACACCATTAGCTTGTTTGACATTTTACCTTCTGGTGCCACGGTTCTACCAGCAACTTATACCAGTTCGGCAAATATGTCGCCGAGTTCTATAAGTGCCGGCGGCATCATTACACTGCCCGGTGGTTTTTCGTTAGATGCTACCGGAAATAATTTTTATACCGCTAAATTTAAAGTAGTATTCAGCCCTCCAATACCTGCTGGTTCGTGTGTAATAAATACGGGGGTTTTACAAGGCAGGTATGATTGCAATGGCACTCCTTCGCCGCAATATGCCGATACATCAAGGGTTGGGATTGAAAAAACAGTACCTACAGCAAACGGTTTGTTACAAAAATGGTATTCAGTTACCGGTAATGTGCCTGGTTGTACAGGAACATTTTTTGTGAGGGTTTGTAATACGGGCACTGCAGCAATGTCGCCGTATGTTTTATCAGATGCTTTTCCTAACACTTGCCTTACCGGTGTAACATTGGGTGCAATTCCTGCCGGCTGTACCATAACCGGAGGTCCCGCCACTTATACCATAAATGGTGTTTCTTTAACTCCCGGGCAATGCCATCTTTATTCTTTTAATTTTACTATTGGCACCGGTTGTGCAGGCCCCATAACCAATACGGTTTCTGTAGTTTCGGGTTTCACTTCTCCTCCAAGGTCAGCCTCCATATACTTGCTGCCAAATGTGGCAACTCCATGTCTTACTAAATCTGTTTGCGGCCCAACCAGTTACGCAGTTGGCAGTACTGTAAGATTAAGATTCAGGGTACAGAATATTGGGGGTACTCCAATTATTGGTGGAAGTATTTTTGATACACTTGATATTGGCAACCTGCAATATGATCCAACAAGTGAGTTATATTATTCTTTCCCAACTCCTTTTGCAGGATGTGCACCCAACACTACCACACCACCAGCCGGAGGTACATTGTGGACAGGGGTTACAACGTTGCACAATACTGCTTTAGGAAGATTGAGATGGAATCTTCCTCCAATAGGTGTTGAATGTGGCAATGTGGCCTACCCTGCATGTGGATTTGCATACGGCCTGCGGGCATATTATATTGAGTTTAGCGTAAAAATAAAAGATACTGCCGGCCTGGGTAATCTGCTAAATCTGGCAACTATTAGTGGTGGTAATATAGTTACGCCTGTTGTAGCACCGGTTACTTTTCTGGTAAACGGAAATCTGAATTACAATGTAAGTAAAGAAGTAAGTGCCGATGGAGGTGCAACTTTTTCAAATGCAGTTACCACATCGGCTGGTAGCCTGGTACAGTTTAAACTGAGATCTCAAAACACTGGTATTCCATTGGTGAATGCTTTACTGGTTGATTTGTTACCGAGGGATAATAATGGAGGAGCTGTTGTTGATAATTTCATCATGTCGCCGGCCTCAAGAGGAAGCGTTTATGATATCAGGTACAATTCTTTTATCAGCAGTTCTCATACCATTGCTGCAGGTGGCCAATCGTTCAGTCTTGCAGATGGTATCACAACTTTTCCAGAACTTGGCTTTACCGTAAATTCAAACGCACCTTCGTGGGCAGCAACACCTTTTTTAAATGCTGTAAATCTTAAAACAAGGTTAAGTCAGTCAATTGGTACAGCACCACAACTTGCGTACGTTTTTGATGCCAAAACATCAGCAACGGCAACAGATGGTCAGGTGGCCTGCAACAGTTTTGTAATAAGGCCTTCGGCAAAATACAACATCAATTATCTTCCTTTTTATGTATTGCAACCAACCAGTGCAGATGCACTTGCAACATGCGTAACAATACAAAATAGTGGCTGTTGCGAACCTTATGGTTTTAGTGTACCTGAAGTTGTGTGCAAGGGTATAACACAACAATTTTGTGTGTTAGACAGTTGCAGACAACCCGGCAATGTATATACCTGGGATTTTGGAGATGGCTCGCCACTGGTAAATGGTAAATGTGTAAATCATGCATACTCATCTCCGGGAGGGTATGTAGTATCCGTGTATTGGAGAAATGAATGTGGCGAAAACAAAAAAGTGTTTAGGGTTGAAGTAAAAGATTGCCCTTGCGATATAAACGTTAATTACAAGGTAAGTACCGATGGGCTAAGCATTGTAGCTGATGCAACCGGCACAACCAGTACGTTGCCCATTGTATTGTATGTGTGGAGTTTTGGCGATGGCACTTATGGCACAGGAATGGTAACCACACACACATACGCAAACCCGGGCACTTATGTTGTAACACTTACTGTGCATGCAATGGATGCCAATGGGGATGTTTGTAAATGTGTAAAGGATTGCAGAGCCGAAGTAAAAGTAGAGTACGATAAAAAGTACGATTTTGAGTGTGGTACTGCACAGCTTAGCCTGGCAAAAATAGCAAACAGCAGTATTGTTTTAAAGGCTTCGCCGAATCCGTTTACAAACCGGCTGACTATTTCTGCAGAGTTTGCAAACAAGGCAAAAACAGAAAACCCTTCTAACTACACTTTTGAGTTAACCAATGTAAACGGCACATCATTACAAAGTAAAAAACTTGTTGACTTTGAAAGTAGTGTTGTTTTTGATACGCCTGGCTACGCAGCAGGATTGTATATGGTAATGCTTAAAAGTAAAACAGGGCAGATACAGAGTATTAAAGTTGTAAAACTAAATTAGTAGTAACGCTCTGCTTTTTTCACCCGGTTTATAAAAAAACCGGGTGATTTTTTTTACCATTACAAGAGATGCAAATAAAAAAAGCCGGCAGTAATTTCAAAACTGCCGGCTTTTCTATATTGATTTATCTTTTATGCATCCATCTCCCCTGCAATCAAATTCAAACTACTCATTGTAATTACCGCATCGCTCAACATACCACCTTTCACCAACTCTTCAAAAGCCTGGTAATAAATAAAACATGGCCTGCGGAAATGTAAACGGTAAGGCGTTCTTCCGCCATCACTTATCAAATAAAATCCAAGTTCTCCATTACCACCTTCTACAGAACTGTACACTTCGCCAACAGGCATTTCGGCTTCGCCCATAACAATTTTAAAGTGATAAATGAGCGCTTCCATTTTTGTATATACATCTTTTTTCTCGGGCAAATAATAAGCAGGGGCATCTGCATGAAAAACTTCGGCTTCGGCCCCTTTAAACTCCTGCACTTTTTGAAAAGCCTGTTCAATAATGCTCAGGCTTTGCCACATTTCTTCGTTACGTACCAAAAAGCGATCGTAACAATCGCCGGTGGTACCAACGGGCACAACAAAATCAAAATCCTGGTAGCTGCTGTAAGGTGTATGTACCCGTACATCATAATCAACACCGGCGGCACGTAGGTTTGGCCCTGTAAATCCGTAATTTAAAGCACGCTCGGCAGAGATAGGCCCACAGCCGATTGTACGATCCATAAATATCCGGTTACGGGTAAACAGGTTTTCAAATTCTTTTAAAACTTTAGGATATTCCTTTAAGAATTTTTCGAGTTTTTCGAATGCTTTAGGAGTGAAATTCCTTTCAAAACCGCCAATACGCCCAATAGTAGTAGTAAGGCGGGAGCCACATATTTCTTCATAAATTTCATAAATGAGTTCACGATATTGCATCAGGTATAAAAAGCCTGAGAAGGCTCCACTATCCACCCCAACAATAGAATTACAGATAAGATGATCAGAAATTCTGGCCAGCTCCATGATGATGACACGTAAGTAATCAACACGTTTAGGAAGCGTTAATCCCAATAATTTTTCGCAGGTAATATGCCAGCCCATATTGTTGATGGGTGATGAGCAATAATTTAAGCGGTCGGTAAGTGGCGTTATCTGGTAAAGCGGCCTGCGCTCTGCAATTTTTTCAAATGCACGATGAATGTAACCGATGGTAGAGGTAGATTTCATTACACGCTCTCCATCAAGCTCCAGAATATTCTGAAACACGCCATGCGTTGCTGGATGCGTTGGCCCCAGGTTAAGCGTGGTGGTTTGCTTTTCTATACTTCCTTCAGGTAATAAAATGTGATCGCTCATTCTGCTTGGCTATTAATTCGTTTTTTATTTGTTAAAAATTCAAACCCTGCATATGCATATCTACTTGGTTGAATGCCTAAGGTTAATTAAATTTTAAAATCAGCCCTTTATTACCGCAAGCCCAACCATGAGTAGCATCTGTAAAATGTATTTCGGAAAAATATTGATTTCCCAATGCTACTTCTACAGTCCAGGTTGAGCCGCCGTTGATAGTTTTATACAAACGCTTGCTGCTACATACATACCCTACATTATCTGAAATAAAATGCACATCTGAGCCAGTACCAAAATTTTTTACCAGAGTAAATGTTGCACCTGCATTAGTTGATTTGTATAAATCACCCAGATTAGACAATGTATATACAATATTATCTGAAGCTGCATGTATGGCAACCAATATATTTCCAATTTGAGCAATATCCCCTACTGTAGTAAATTGCCAGGTTGTTTGCCAATTTTGAACAGGCCCATTTTGCCTGGTAATATAATGTCCATCTACTAGCCATCCCAAATTTGCGTTTCGGTAAAATAAAGACCGGTAACTAGCCGAAGAACCCGCTACCAGAATTTTATTCCAGCTAATGCCGGCATTTGTTGTGTACATTACGGAATTTACATTGGTAACAAATCCGTTGTTATTGTCTGTAAAAAAAACGTCTAAAAGATAATCAGCAGATGGGGTAGTTGAAAATGAAACTCCCCCATCGGTAGATTTATAAATCGAATCATTGTAGGGAGGAGTAAATTCAGGAATTCCAAAAACATTTCCTGATGGTGTTACTCCCAAATTCATAAACTTCTTATCCTGGCTTGCCAGTACCCAGTTATTGCCACCATCAATAGTTTTGTATATCTTATTTTTACCGCTTAAACATCCATTTGTAATTGTATTAAAAAAAACATCGCTGAAAGATTCTGTTGAATCAATATTTATTTTTTGCCACCCCGCACTTAATGTATCCGGTAAAACAACAGGAGGCACAATGGGCGTGGGGTTTGAACCATCATCACCTTTTTTACAACTAAACATTGTAAAACTTAATGCAACAAATAATGCTGTGTATTTTAACATGATAATGCTGTATTGTTATTTTTCATAATAGCCGGTCATTTTAAGTTTGTTAGTGCATCTGTGCTTTTATCAATTTTTTATCTAAATATTTACTTACCACGCTAATTTTAAAAATGTTTTCTACTGATTTTTGCTTTTGTCACGATTACCTCCCAAACATCTCATCATCTTTATCAATCCTGCTCTGGTCTTCCAAAGGAAATTCTTTCCGCATCGGAAAATAATCCATCTCATCAACATTTAATATCCTGATAAGATTTGGATGGCCAACAAAATTAACTCCAAAAAAATCGTAGGTTTCTCTTTCCATGTGGTTGGCTGCGCTGTACAAAGCAGTAGCACTGTAAACATCCGGCTTTTCAATATCCACAAATATCTTGAAACGTATTCTTACATTATCAACCAGATTGTGGAGGTGATACACCACGGCCAGTTCTGCTCCTTTATCATCTGGATAATGAACGGCCTGCAGATCAGTTAAAAACTGAAATCTCAGTTCTGCATCATCAAATAAAAACTGAAGTACTTTTAAATTGAGTTCGGCGGGTGCTGTAAAAGTAAGCATACCGTAAGGCTGCTGCCAACCGGTTAATTGATCGGGGAATTTTTCGGTTAGTTTTAGTTGTATTGTTTCGTTAGTCATTACTAATTTCAGATTTTAGATTTTAGATTTTAGATTTAGTTTGTGAGTCGGATGAAATCCGAAATCTACAATCTAAAATCACAAATCTATTGTATGCCATATCCCGCCAGTAACTCTTTATACTGGTCACTATGTCTTCTTCTCAATCCTTCTGCATTTACCAGGTCCTGTATTTTTAAAAAACCATCCAATATTGCCTCTGGCCTGGGCGGACAACCCGGCACATACACATCAACCGGTATTACCTGATCAATACCCTGTAAAACAGAATATGTATCAAAAATACCCCCCGAAGATGCACAGGCGCCTACGGCTACAACCCAGCGTGGCTCGGCCATCTGCAGGTACACCTGGCGTAACACCGGACCCATTTTTTTGGCAATGGTTCCCATCACCAATAATAAATCGCACTGGCGTGGAGAAAAACTCATACGCTCGGCACCAAACCTGGCCAAATCATAATGGCTGGCGGCTGTAGCCATAAACTCAATACCACAGCAACTGGTTGCAAATGGTAAAGGCCAGATGGAATTTTTACGGGCAAGGCTAACCACTTTTTCAAAATTGGTAGCCATAAAACCTTCGCCCATATACCCTTCGGGAATACCATCGAATTTTATGTGATTATTAAATTGTACCGGACGAGACATAATGTGATAATTTGCTGATTCGATAATTTGCTAATTTATCAAATTCATATTTTCATTTGTAATCCAAAACTTTCCTTCCTTTAAATTAGCACATCAGCATATTAGCCAATTAGCTAATTATTGCTACTCTTCCCACTTTAATGCTCCCTTCTTAAAAATATAAACCAACCCTGCCACAAATAAAGAAACAAACATTAAAACTGCTATAAAACCTTCCCACTTTAATTCTCTGAAGTTGATTGCATAGGGATAAAAGAAAATCACTTCCACATCAAACAACACAAACAAAATGGCCACCAGAAAATATTTAACTGCCATTGGTTGGCGGGCATTGCCTCTTATCTGTATGCCACTTTCAAAATTCTGCAGTTTATCGGAAGTGGCTCTTTTTGGGCCCAATGCGTTAGAACCTATAATGATAGTAGCTATAAGCCCGATTGCAAATAGCATTTGCAGGGCAATAGGCAGATAGTTTACTGCATTATTAACATCGGTGGCCTGTAGTAAAAAAAACTGCATATAATTACTAGTGTGATTAATGGCAAAAATAAGGCAGCAAAACCAATATTCAATAGCTTGTAAAACAAAACCCCGTTATACTTTTAATAACGGGGTTTTTAGTATGTATTATTTTGTTTTCTTTTTAACCGGCACTACTTTTTTTTTTGCGTTACCTTCTTAGGCGCTGCTGGTTTGGCTGATGGTTTGGCAGGGGTTGGTTTAACCGTAGGTGCAGGGTTCAGCACTTTTCCATCCCTACCAATTACTGTTGTTTTACCATTTTCTATAATGGTTGTTACGCCATCTTTTACTGTAGTTATTTTACCTTCTTTGGTTATTACTGTAGTAGATCCATCTTTACCGGTTGCATTTACAGTGCCATCTACACCTACGGTAACAGTGGTTGCTGTATTCAAAGGCTTTGTATCATTTCTTGGTGTAAGTTTTGCAAGTGCTTCTTTGTTTCCTTTTACATCCATATCCGTCGGATCTACCAGCAATGCTTTATCAGCATAACTTATAGCCAATGGATAATTTTTTTCAACATTGGCACTGTAGGCAAGAAAATATTTATATGCCGACATTAACTGGTTTATAATTTTTGTTTTATCAGGATAAGCTTCTCCAACCTCAATTGCTTTTGCAAATGAATTGTTAGCCAGCCCATAAGCCATTACAGTATCTATTCCCCAATAAGACTTACCCATCATGTAATATCCAAGAATATCCTCAGGGTATTTTTGGGTATAAGTTTCAAAAAGTTGTGCTGCAGGTGCAAACTGGCCAATTCGGTAATAACTGTAAGCTGCATTATAAATATCCGTTTTGGTTGGAATTTTTTTGATATTAAGCACTTTTTTATACCATTCTGCTGCTTCGGCATATTGTAATCTTTTTTCGTAAACAGCAGCAACCGATTTTAGCATAGTAGCCTTACCAATTTCTGTACTATCCAATGCTACAGCCTGCTCCATTAAATTGCCGGCCAAGGCTTCATTACCAGGGAATTTAAGTAAAATAGTTGCATTGGTAAAATAATCCCTTGCGCCAATTTTTGTTTGCTTTTGCTTTTGAAAATATTTTTCAAAAGCAATTTTTGAGTTACCGTAAGCACCCATAGCGCCTACTGAATCGCCGGCTTTCTCAAGCTTTTCACCTATTTTAAAATTGGCATACGCAAGTAACCCAAATAGATTTGGATAAGGATTGGGACTAGCCGCTATGCAGGCATCAGCCGCTGTAATTGTTTCTGGAAATAATCCCTGTGCAAATTTCATTTGCGCACTCAGGAAACAGGCATTGGGTTCATCAGCAGCTCCTTTTGCTGTTAAATATTTCTCCAGATAAGTTGCCGATTTTACAACATCTGTTTCGTAAAAATATTGATGTAACGTGAAGTAGGTTCTGGGATAATTAGGATCTAAAGCAATAGCATCATTATAATATTGTAAAAAGATAGCCTGCTGGCTAGGACCCTGCGACTGGTAAATTCTACCTATACGATATTTTGCCCTTGCATATTTTGGATCAATTGCCAGGGCAGCTTCGTAGGTACGTTGTGCAGTACCTCCATCTCCAGCTTTACGAAATGCATCACCCAGATCAGTCAATATTCTAGCATCTTTAAAGCCTTTCATATTGGTGGCCTGTTGCAATTTTTCAATAGCATAAGCACCATCACCAAACTTGGAGTCGAAATCGCCATTGGCAAAACCAATAGCATCCAAAACCATTATATTTTTACCGCCACTAAGGCTTATAGCACTTTCGAAACGGCTTCGGGCCTGCTGGGTTTTACCTTCAAGCAACTCAATATGCCCCATGCCGGCATTCAATAATGCACTGTTTGCATTGGCGGCCAAACCTTTTTGGTAAACTGCCCTGGCACCTTCAATGTCTTTATCTTCATCAGGTGCAATTAAAGTTTGGCCAAGCCAATAAGCAGCCTCTTCATTAGCAGGGTTGGCTGCTAATAATTGTTGAAATACATTTTTTGCACTGATGAGTTTCTCGTAATACAAAAACTTTTTGCCATCTTCAATGGATTGTGCTTTACTGAAATTTGCAATCAGCAAACCGGTTATCAGGATAAGTGTAAATTTTAAATGCTTCATTTTTTTCTGTGTTTAAGTCTTTACAATAATATTAATTTTTCAATCATTTCAACATTAAATACTTATAATCTTTTATAATTTCTGGTTAATCCTCACTCTTCTAACTCCAAAATCCATTCTTGTTCCTAAATAAGCCCTTTTAAAAATCAACTGTCCTCTCTCCTGATTTAAGAAATTTACAAACCCTGTACCAAGTCCGTTGTAATTTTCTTTAAGTATATAATACAAACCACGTACCAAAGGGTATCTACGTGTTGAAATGCTTGCCTGCATTGGTTTTACAAAAGGTTTCTCATCACACACATCACATGCAACGTACGCAATTTTTACATTATTTAACATTTTAACCTGGGCACTGTCTTCGGGATTACCCACCCAGCTTATGCCAACAAAACCTATGGCGTTTTCTGTTTTGGCCACATAATCAATTACCTGCTGACTGCTTTTAACAGCCTGTACAACTGAAGTATCAAATTGTTTGCCTTTTAAAATACTATCCATCACAAAACGCACCGTGCTGGTAGCATTTAACCCATCAAAAACGATTTTTTGGTTGCGGTTTATTTTTCCGGCCAGTTGATCCTGTAATCTTTCCAATGTAAAAATAGTATCGTTGCTTTTGCTGTTAACTATTATTGTAATGGCATCATTTGCAATATTATCCCAATGCGGATAATATTTAAGTGAGTCTAAATAAAAAGCATCCTCCTCACTTGTTAAACCCCTGGTAACAATAACCATCCGGTTTAAAGTATCGTTGTAAAAATCTTTAAAACAATCTGCCTCGGTTTTGTATGTTGCAATTATATGCGCCTTGGGGTATGATTTTTCAAAAACCTTTATCTGCTCTTCCATCACCGGTTTAAAAGATTCATCTACGCTGATGTGTATGCTGCCGCTGGCATAAGTATCAGAAGGCCCGGTTACGGTTTCGTTACAACTGGTTATAAAAAAAGGGATCATAAAACAGCTTAATGCGGTTATTATGATCCGTGTTATTTTTTTTTTGCTCATCGGTCCTTAAAATATTGTTTCTTGTATCCCCTGTAAACTCTGAACAAGCCATAAATTATACAAATGCCAGCAAAAATTTTGAAAGTGCTTTCATCATATTTTTCAGCAAGATCGGCATTGAATTTTTTTATAAAAAACATAAACACACCCATTGCCATCCACAGCAGGCCCATGCCAAAATCCATAATGCTCCGCATGCGCATGTAACCTTTATCACGCTCACTGGGTTGTTCTTTTTCAAATTCTTCTAATGCCATTGTATCATTTTTTATTAACTGCTTTTTATAAAAGTATTTACGGGCTGTGAAAATACTGAATTAATTACTTTAATCAATCTGCACCCGTAAACTTTACCGGAATAATATAATATACCGATACTTCCTCTCCTTTGCTTTTGCCGGGTAACCAATCGGGCATTTTCTTTAATACCCTTACCACTTCTTTGTTGTACACTTCACCACCATCAAGCACGGTTACAAAGTTTTTTAATTTGCCGGTATAATCAACTACAAATTTTACCCGTACGCTTACCGTTTCGCCGTTTTCCATTTCGGTGGGTGTTTGCAGGTTTCTTTCCAGAAATTTTCTCAGCGCTTCCATACCGCCAGGATAAGATGGTAATACTTCAACAACATCTCCATTTAGCGGTATCGTCTTGTCAATTATTGTTACTGGGTTTTCTCCTCCGCCAGTAACAGGCGTTGTTTTCACGGATGTAACTAAAAGCGGGCCTGGGTTTGCATGTACAATTGTTTTTGGGCCAATTGCATCAGTTGGTAAAAGTGTAACAAGGCTATCTGTTTTAACGCCTTTATCTACTATTACTATGTTGCTTAAAAATTTTGTGCCGGTAACAACTGCTGGTTTAGGTTGGAGCTTAACAACTTCCTGTTTTTTAATTTCAGGTTTTTTAGGCATTTCTTTTGGGGTTTCATCAATTTGAACAAGCCTGTGTTCATCTTTTTTAATAATTGGATTAACGGCATTTTTTTTATTTGCAGGTATTAAAGTAAATGCTGAAAAAGCCATGGCTGTTATAAACATAAAGCCCAGTGCAATTTTTAAACGGCCGGGGTAAAATTTACGCAGGTCGTATGCACCATATAATTTGTTACGTTTTTCGAAAATGATATCAAGGATATCTGCTTTCAGAATAGTATTGCTGTTCATGATTTTTGGTTTTGAAATGAAAAA
>JAYURR010000049.1:0-17838 GCA_043756605.1 Chitinophagaceae bacterium | reverse complement strand
TTTTTGCAATATCTTTCTTATAAGGATAAATACTCAGCAAAATCATGTCGTTATTTTCTATCGTAAAGAAAAGAACATTCTTGCTGTCTAGCTTAATCATTTGAATGTTGTGTTGCGAGGTAAACCTCGGCTCATAAGGTATCGCAGCAATTCTTTCTAATTTTTTCATTATCCTGCCTGCAAATTTTTGTGCCGAATAATCAGACCAATTTTCTTTTAAGTAATGTATAATAGAATAGAAATCTTTATCCGCCTCGGCAGTCCAGGTTATTTGCTAAGCCATTGTTGCAGCTTTTGTTTAATCACTTCGTGTGTAATGTAGTTACCGCTTTTATATTCATCCAGCGCCTTGCTTATTTTTTGCTACAACTCAGCAGGCATTTGCTCTATTTTTATATTTTCAATTGCACTTTCGGGATGAAGTATGTGGTACACTTCATCAATTAAACCACTGTCTTTGGTGTGGCTAAGCAATTCCAGCACTTCAGCCTTTTTATCTTTAGTATTCATAGCAAAACCTTTTTTAAAGCTACAAAAAAAATACTGGCTGGCAGGTTGCAGCAATAAAATAAATTATGCCAATAACCTGCCAGCCAGTACCTATAATTTCAATAACCGCTATTACTTTTTCATAATTATCCCGCAACCAATTCTGGAGCCTGAGTTGCCCGCAGGTTGCGATGTGTAGTCATCCATACCGCTGTGTACAATAACAGACCGGTTTAAAATATTTGTTTTTTCATCGCCACCCAGGCTCCATAAATCGGTTTCCAGTTCCATAGTTCCTTTGCCTAGTTCATCTAAATTAATATTGCCAATATCGCCACTGTGAAAACTTGCACTGCCCCATTTGCCGTGTTGTTGGTTGGTGGGGTTCCAATGGCCATGGGCCATTTTTCCCATATCGCCACAGTCGCCCATTTCGTGTAAATGCACCGCCACACTTTTATTGGCCAGCATGGGCACACTGATATTAAAATTCATTTTTACTTTCCCGTTCTGCACCATAAATTCCACAGTGCCGGTAACAGCAGTGTCTTTTGTGGTGGCCGATAATGTTGCCATGGCACTGGTTGCCAGATCTGATTTTACCTCGGTATTTTCCGTAGTTGTTTTAGTTTCTGCTTCTTTTTTTTCGTTGTTACAGGCAACAAAAGCCAGAGTTATCAGCATTACAGCGCTGTAGGCAAATAGCTGTTTAATCATTTTCATTTTGGTAAATTTTTTAAGGTAGATAAATATATTTTGTTGTAAACAACAAAAACAATGCCCTTAAAATGTTGTAGTGTTTTTTTAGCGGATTATGGTAACCGATCCACGCTCTTCTCTTTTAATATTTCCCTTGTATGTAAATGTTGCGGCCCACACATAACTGCCGCTAAGTTGTTTGCCTTTGTAAAAACCATCCCATCTTTTTAAGGGGTTACGGGTGTAAAAAACAAGCTCGCCATAGCGGTTGTAAACCAGTAGCAGGTAATTGCTTACGGCGGCTACATTGCCAAAGGCTCCAAACTCGGGGTTATTAGCATCGCCATTGGGTGTAAATGCATTTGGGAAATATACATCGCCGCAACTACCAGGCGCAGGTTCATTAATTTGTACCGTTTCGGTTGCAATACAACCACCACTATTATCAGTTGCTGTAACCTTATAAATGCCGGCAGCAAGATTAGTGGCCGTTGCTGTGTTTTGTACCGGCACAGTGTTCCAACTATAAGTAAACGGCGGGTTGCCACCACTTGCCAGTGCGGTTGCGCTGCCATCCTTATCACCAAAGCAGGTTGCATCTTTTTTATTGGTTATGCTAATGGTTGGTATGCTGGCTGTTGCAATAACAACAGCAATATTATCAATACAACCCTTGGTATCGGTAACTGTAACATTGTAATTTCCGGGAGTAAGCCCGCTGGCAGTTGGCCCATTACCACCTGATGGAGACCATGCATATGCGTATGGGCCTGTTCCACCGCTTTCTGTTATAGTTGCCGTGCCGGTTGAAACACCACAGCCGGGTTGTATAATATTTGTTGTGTGTGTTAGGGCCGATGGCTCAGTAATAATTGCAGTTGCGGTTGTGGTGCAACTGTTATTTGCATTAACGGTAACAATATAACTACCGGCTTTTAAACCGGTGGCGGTTTGTGTGGTTTGCATAGGTGTTGTGTTCCAACTATAAAAAATGGGTACTGCTGCCGCAGGAATTACAGTAGCCATTGCGGAGCCGTTATTATCTCCAAAGCAATTGTTGTTTGATATTACCGATGTTGTTAGGCCTAGTATATTTATGGTTTGCGGATATACAAATGTAGATGGCGCATTGTCTGGCCCTGTTGCTGTTAATGTAACAGTATAACTTCCCGGTCCGCTAAAAATATGTGTTGGGTTTGTTTGGGTAGATGTGTTGTTGGCGCCCGATGCAGGGTCTCCAAAATTCCAACTGCTTGCGGGGCAAAGTGCAGATGTGTTATTGAATGCTACTGTTGTACTGTTTACGCAGGAGTATGTAAACGATGCATTGTTTGCTGGTGCTTCGCCAATTTCAATATCATCTATGGCAAAGCCATCGTAACTATTACAACTAGTTCCTGCACCAAAAATAAAACGGAAAATAACATTGGGCACTCCTGCAAGGTTGGGCATGGTATGTTGTGCATTTACCCATTGGCCGCTGCCACCGCCAACTACGCAAGCACCGCTTATTGAACCTGACCAACCGTTCCGGGGGTTTGCTAATGGGGATAAAAATTGTACCAGAGTGGTATTAAACCAGTTGCTGTTTAAGCAATTGGGGATTTCTGCTGCTGAACCCACATTTGCCCAAGTAATTCCCAGATCTGTTGAGTATTGAAATCCGGCACCGTCAAAACCTTTCTCTGTTTCCCAAAAAACACTAAAAGAAATGTTCGGATGCTGTACGGCAGTAAAATCAAAACAGGGGCTTTGCAGCCAGGATCTTTCTCCGTTGTTATAAGAGCTGCCTGTTAATCCGCCCACAATCCAGCATTTGCTACTGCCATTGGCTGCACCTGTAATTACTGGTTTATTGGGTGTACCCCAGGCCCAGTCACTGTTAGTACCACCGATTGTCCAGTTTCCGTTGGTTGCTTCAAAACCTTCGGTGTAGGGAAAAACATTGATGGGTGTGGCGCATTGTGCATTGGTTTTTTGCACAAAGCAAATCATCATTGCAAATGAAAAAATAAATACGGCGGTTCTGTTTAAAAGCAATCTCAAATTCATTAATTAATCCGCAAAAATACAGTTTTGCCACGGAAGCACAGGAACACAGAAGTTAATACAAGTTCTTTTCTGCGACATCAGCGAAATCTGCGGGCAAATATTTTTGCCGTAAGCGAAATAATCAGTGTTAATCCGTGCAATCCGTGGCAAAAACCTTGTTGCTCCAGGCAAAATCAATCTTCGTTCTTCTTCACAATCAAAAACCAATTGTTCTCTAGTGGCAAATAGCCATATTCATAACAGTAAAAGTAATTTTTGTCGGTTTTGGTGGTATATATATGTGTGTGGTATTTAAACTGAAATCCCTTTTCAATCAGTTTATCCCGGCTGGCTTTGGCGGTAGGTTCACCCTCAGGCAGCAGGCTTTCCAATATGCGTCGGTTTTTACCCAGTGCATTATTTACGTTGCGTATGTTGTTATTAGCGGCACTTTTAAGATCATTATTATAGGCTGCACGGCAATAATCATCGCAGAATTTCTTATCGCTTCGGCCTTTTACAGGCTTTTGGCAAAAAAGGCAGGTTTTGGTTTCTTTTTCTTGTAACATAGTGCAGATAAGGGTTTTGATATATTAAATGTACAAAACATTTCCGATACAACCGTTTACATACGGTTATAAAGGTAAGTAAAAGGATAATCTCCGGCTACCGCTTTTTGGCAGGCCCATCTTTGCATTGTCAATCGGAAATGACGTCAAAACCTGATTGATTGAAATAAATTAAAAACCGCACGGCTTTAAAAAAACAGCACGGCACAAAACTTAAAACTATGTACGCATTAAAAAACAAAGTTCAATTGATTGGTAACCTGGGCAACGCACCAGAAGTTAAAACAACCGAAAGTGGTAAAAAGCTGGCTCGTTTCAGCGTGGCCACTAACGAAAGTTACCGCAACGCCAAGGGCGAAAAAGTAACAGAAACTACCTGGCATAACCTGGTTGCCTGGGGTAAAGTGGCAGAAATTGCCGAAAAGTATTTAACCAAAGGAAAAGAGGTTGCCGTTGAGGGTAAACTCATCAACCGCAGCTATACCGACAAAGACGGTAACAAAAAATACATTACCGAAGTAGAGGTAAATGAGATTTTGATGTTTGGAGGAGATAAGCCTACGGCATAAAACATGTTGAATTTTTGAATGGCGAATATCGAATGTATTTACTGATTGGTAGAATATTATTAAAAAAGTCTGCTTGCATTAACTAACATTCGATATTCGCATATTCAACATTCGATATTCATTCCTTCAGCTATAAATGTTTTTTATGACTAATGAAGAATTAAAAAACCGCACTAAGAAATTTGCTTTAAGGGTAATAAAACTTGGCAAAAGTATAAAGACAGATGAAATTGATAAGATTTTATTGAAGCAATTAATCCGCAGCTCAACTTCTGTTGCTGCAAATTACAGAGCCGCAATAAAAGCCAAATCAAAAAAGGATTTTGTGTATAAATTAAATGTTATCGAAGAAGAAGCAGATGAATCTTATTTTTGGTTGGAATTACTTTGTGAAGCTGAAATTATTAAAGCAGAAAAACTTTCTCTTTTAATTAATGAAGCCAAGGAGCTTACTGCTATTTTTACAGCTCAGGGGAAAACCGCTAAAGCTAATTTGAATAAACAAACCCATTAAATGTTCAATTTGTGAATGTGGGATTTCGAATGTAAAGGTTGCACGCATTACAAAATATTCGACATTCGATATTCGCACATCCGATATAAAAAAAGAAAATGGCTACCATTGAACGCAACGAAATATTCGACCTGGCATATCGCTTTGTAACCGAAACCAGCGAAAACATTTTCCTTACCGGTAAAGCCGGTACTGGCAAAACAACCTTTCTAAAATACCTGAAAGAAAATGCCAGTAAAAATATTGTGGTAGCTGCACCAACTGGTGTTGCCGCTATTAATGCCGGCGGCGTTACGCTGCACAGTTTGTTTCAATTACCCTTTCATCCGTTTTTACCCACCAGAAATCATAAAGATGAATTGCTGGCTAAAATAAGATACAACAAACAGCGCCAGCAATTATTACGAAAAATGGAGTTGCTGGTAATTGATGAAATAAGTATGGTGCGTTGCGATACGATGGACGCTATTGATACCATTTTAAGAAGCATCCGCCGTAATTATGATACGCCTTTTGGTGGTGTACAATTATTGTGCATTGGCGATTTGCACCAGTTGCCGCCTGTGGCACAAAACCACGAGTGGAACATTTTGCAGGAATATTATACAACGCCATTTTTCTTCGATAGTCTTGCTATTAAAGAGCAAATGCCTTTACTGATTGAGCTGAATAAAATTTACCGCCAAAAAGAAGATTCATTTGTACGCCTGCTTAATAAAGTACGCAACAACCAAATGGAGGCTGATGATTTTGAAGACCTGCACATGCGGTACGATCCGTTGTTTTCGCCAATGCCAGGCGAAAAATATATTACACTCACATCACACAACAAACAGGCAGCAGAAATTAATCACAACAAAATAGAAAATTTATTTACACCTGCATTTACTTTTAAAGCTGTGATTGAAGATGATTTTCCTGAGCATGTTTACCCTGCCGAAGCAGAACTGGTTTTAAAAGAAGGCGCACAGGTAATGTTTTTAAAAAACGACATCATAGCCAAAAGATATTTTAACGGAAAGATTGGCGTAATTAAACTGCTACAGAAAGATAAAATTATTGTGGATTGCGATGGTGCTGAAATAGAAGTAAGCAAAGAAACCTGGGAAAATACCCGTTACACTTTAAACCGCACCGATGGCAAGCTGGAGCAGGAAACCCTGGGCACCTTTATACAATATCCTTTACGGCTTGCCTGGGCCATTACCATACACAAAAGCCAGGGACTTACCTTTGAAAAAGTTATGATTGATGCCGGCGCTTCTTTCAGCAGTGGTCAGGTGTATGTAGCACTCAGCCGCTGCACCAGTCTGGGTGGTATTGTGTTGCTGAGCAAGCTTTCATCTACAACACTTTTCAGCAACGATCATGTAATTAAAGGTCAGCAATCATTAACACACAAAGGTTCGCTTGCAGAACGGTTTACCGGAGCAAGGCAGGTTTTTACCCAACAACTTATCAGCGAAATTTTTTCTTTTAATGATGTTGAAATTGGTATTGCTTTATTGCTACACCAAATTACACAGCATCAGGATAAATTAAATGCAGCAAGTTTACCGTGGATAGAAAATATAAAACATCATTTTATTGCTGATAAATCTATCGGCCTAAAATTTATTGATGTGGTAAACAGTATTATGAGAGATGAACCGGTAATTGAAAAAAATGCGCCTGCACAAAAGAGAATCAGTGATGCTGCCAATCATTTTGAGCCTAAGTTTTCAGCGTATCAACAATCATTACAAAACCACCCACTTGTAACGGAGCATAAAGAAGTAGCAAGCATTATTAATGAACAGTTACAACAACTGGCACATGCCATACACAGCATCATTTATTATTTACAATATTGTAAACAGCCTTTTTCGGTAACCACTTTTTTACAGCACAAATTAAAATATGCGTTGGTAAAAACAAATCTCACCAGCTATGCCAGCGGCAAAAAAGAGGTTTATACCGATGTAGCCAATACCGAATTATACAACACCTTAAAACGCTGGCGGGATATGATGGTGCAGGAAGAAAATGTGGCGATTTATATGGTGGCCAACCAGGCAACGCTTAAAGAAATTGCAACTTATCTTCCTCTAACAAAAAAAGACTTGTTGCAGATAAGTGGTTTTGGTAAAGCCAAGGTAGATAAATATGGTGATGATGTTATTGAAGCGGTACAGGAATTTTGTACACGTAATAACATTGAAACAAATATGGCAACACTGCCATCAAAAGCATCAAAACCATCAAAAGAAAAAGTGCTGCGTGAAAAAATTGCAGTTGCAAAAACTGATACAAAAACTATTTCTTATAATTTATTTAAAGAAGGGAAAAGTATTGCTGAAATTGCTGCAGAAAGAACCTTGACAGTTGGCTCAATAGAATCACATTTAATTCCTTTTATTCTTGATGGTGAAATTGATATTAATGATCTGATATCTGTAAAAAGACAACAATTAATTTTAGATGCAGTTGCCATACATGGTGTGCTAAGCCATAAAACACTTATTGAAAATTTACCGGCAGATTTTACTTATGGGGAAATAAAAATGGTGCTGGCAGCTCAAAAATCAACAACAGCATAATGAAACTCACAGCAGAACAGGAAGCCATCATTAAATCCACCGGAGATATAAAAATAAATGCAGTTGCGGGTTCGGGCAAAACAACCACTATTATTGAATATGCCAAAGCTAGGCCAGCTACAGCAAAAATTTTATACCTGGCTTTTAATAAATCGGTAAAGCTGGAGGCTATAAAAAAGTTTGTGGAGAAAGGTTTATCAAACGTTAGTGTTGAAACGGCTCATTCGCTGGCTTATAAAAATATTGTTTTCAGGCATCAATATAAGGTAAGGGCACAAGGTTATAAAACCCATGAAATTTCAGCATTGCTTGGCTTGCAGGGCAATGGCGAAAAACACCACGAGTATGTAATTGCCAACCACATCAATAAATTTATTGCCCTTTTTTGCAATAGCGATAAATTAAAAGTGCAGGATGTAAATTACCTGGAAACAATCAGCGATGCCAAGGCAAAAACATTTGTAAAAACCTTTTACCATTTTATTGAAACGCAAACCCGGCAACTGCTGGCAAAAATGGATAAAGGTGAAATTGAAATAACGCATGATTTTTATCTTAAGAAATTTCAACTGCAAAATCCGGTTTTACCTTTTGATTTTATTTTGTTTGACGAAGGACAAGATGCTTCGCCTGCCATGCTGGATATATTTTTAAATCAAAAGGCTACCAAAGTAATTGTTGGTGATACACATCAGCAAATTTATAGCTGGCGTTATGCCGTTAATTCGTTGGAGAAAACCAGTTTTGCAACTTTTAATTTGAGTCATAGTTTTAGGTTTGGTGCAAATATTGCCCACCTTGCCACACAAGTTTTGTTTTGGAAAGATGCAATTACTGAAAGCAAACCTATTGCCATTACGGGCCTTGGTACCTATTACGATACCAAAACAAAAGCGATAATTGGCAGAACTAATTTAGGTTTACTATTAAAAGCCATCGAATACGTTACCGAGAAGAAAAATATTAAGCAGATTTATTTTGAAGGGAATTTTAATTCTTACACGTATGCAGATGAGGGTGCGTCTTTATACGATGTTTTAAATCTGCAAAATAATAAACGGGGTTTAATAAAAGATGCTTTGATAAAATCAATGGCTTCCATAAAAGACCTGGAAGAATACATTGAAAAAACCGAAGATGCACAGTTAGGTATGATGCTGGAAATAGTAAATAAATACGGCAACGATATTTACGATATAATTAAAAGTATCAAAAAAAAGCATGTTGAAAATGATGATAAAGAAAAAGCAGATATTGTATTTTCTACCGTACACCGTTGCAAAGGCATGGAGTATGATACTGTGTATTTGATAAAAGATTTTATTACAGAAAATAAAGTAAAAATGCAGGCCGCTGAGCTGGAGAAGGATGAAAGAAAAGTAAGTAAACTGAACGAAGAAATAAATTTATTGTATGTGGCCATTACACGAGCAAAAAACTCTTTGCACATCCCTGAAGAATTATTACCCACCGATTTCCCTAAGTTGGCGCAAATAAATATTATTAAAAAAGAAGAGCCAAAAGAGATTAAGCCTGTTGCCACTGAAAGTTTCAAACCGAAATCAGCCTATTCAAAATATACAGGCACTTCGGGCAAAACATTTTCTGTAGAACTAGTAAGAACAAAACATGGCGAAGCATACAAACCCTGGACACACGAGCAAGATGAAAAGCTTACAGAGATGTTCAGCAACAATACCTCCGATTCGGAAATAATAAAACATTTTGGAAGAAACGCCGGAGCCATCAGATCAAGATTGAGAAAGCTGGGATTGAAGTAGGTTAGCCACGGATTGCACAGATTTTCACGGATTGTTTTCAATAAAAATTTAACTCTATATATCCAAAGAATACAAAAGGCCGCCAATTTATGACAGTCTTAAAAAATATGTTTTCTGTATTAATCCGTGAAAATCTGCGTACTGAGTTTGTCGAAGTATCCGTGACCAAATAATCCTATCGCCCCATAAAAACCATCAATATCTGTACATCGCTGGGGTTTACGCCCGAAATGCGTGAGGCTTGCCCCAATGTTCGTGGTTTTATTTTGGTAAATTTCTGCCGGGCTTCGTTACTTAACGAAACTAATTTTTCGTAATTAAAATTATCAGGGATCATCAAATCTTCCAACTGACTCATTTTAGAAACCAGCTCTTTTTCCTTTTCAATATAAGTATCGTACTTAACCTGTATCTCCGCCTGCTCAAGGGTTTCGTTATCAAAACCAGCAAGTGCTTCTTTCAGTTTTGGGATATGATTGATCATTTCCTTCAACCCAACCATGGGCCTCAGCAATACCTGCACAGCTTTTTGTTTGCTTAATAACGTAGATGATTGTACGCTTTCTAAAAAGGCGGCAGTTTCTTCGGGGTCAAGACTGATAGATGATAAAAGTTCTTTTAATTTTTTTACATTTTCAATTTTGGCTTTTACTTTATCCACCCGCTCCTGCGAAGCCAGACCAAGCCGGTAACTTTTTTCTGTTAGCCGTATGTCTGCATTATCCTGTCTTAGTAAAGTTCTGAATTCGGCACGGCTGGTAAACATGCGGTAAGGTTCATCGGTTCCTTTATTTATCAGATCGTCTATCAAAACGCCAATATACGCTTCGCTCCTTTTTAAAATAACAGCATCAAGTCTTTTAGTTTTCTGATGGGCGTTAATTCCCGCCATCAAACCCTGGCAAGCAGCTTCTTCATATCCGGTTGTTCCGTTTATTTGTCCTGCAAAAAACAGGTTGTTAATCAATTTTGTTTCAAGGCTGAATTTTAATTGTGTAGGCGGAAAGAAATCATATTCTATTGCATATCCCGGCCTGAACATTTTGCAGTTCTCAAAACCCGGAACCAACCTAAGCGCCTTTAGCTGAACATCTTCCGGCAACGAAGTAGAAAAACCATTAACATATATTTCTATGGTATTGAAGCCTTCTGGCTCTACAAATAACTGATGTCTGTCTCTTTGTGCAAATCGGCTTATTTTATCCTCAATACTTGGGCAGTATCTTGGGCCTGTTCCTTGTATGCGCCCCTGGTACATAGGACTTTGCTCAAAACCCGTCTTTAAAAGTTCGTGTACCTTATCATTTGTGTAGGTAATCCAGCAACTTCTTTGCTGTTCAGGCTTTATTTTATCAATATCTAAGTAACTAAAGCCCACCATTTCATCATCACCCTTCTGCTCTTCCATTTTAGAATAATCCAGGCTTCGGCCATCAATCCTTGGTGGTGTGCCGGTTTTAAGTCTGTCGGTTTCAAAACCCAGGGAAACCAATTGCTCCGTAATACCAGTAGAAGCTTTTTCAGCCATCCTTCCTCCACCAAAATTCTTCTCTCCTATATGTATAACGCCATTTAAAAAAGTACCATTGGTTAAAACCACCGCTTTAGATCTGATCTGATGCCCAAGACCGGTTGTTACACCCACAGCTTTACCTTCTTCAATAATAAGACCTTGTACTGTATCCTGGTAAAAATCAACATTGGGTGTGTTCTCCAGCATTTCCCGCCAGGTGGCAGCAAATAGCATTCTATCGCTTTGCACCCTTGGGCTCCACATTGCAGGGCCTTTTGAGCGGTTCAGCATCCTGAACTGAATCATGCTTTTATCTGTAACAATACCACTATAACCACCCATGGCATCAATTTCCCGTACAATTTGCCCTTTTGCAATGCCGCCCATTGCCGGGTTACAGCTCATTTGGGCAATGGTTTGCAAATTCATGGTTACCAGTAACACTTTACTGCCAAGGTTAGCGGCTGCGGCTGCGGCTTCGCAACCTGCGTGGCCGGCACCCACTACTATTATATCGTAATTCTGAAACATCGGTTGCAAAGGTAGTTTAATCAACCGCCAAATTTTCTAACTATTTCCTTCTCGGCAAGTACTCCACTGATAGATACTCCTTGGTTTAGCCGCTGAAAATCGGCTTGGTTAAAGGAGGCAATCTGCTCAAAATACCCCTGATTTTTAATAATGAAAGCCTCCAGTTCTATATTGCTTTCTATATTGGCTATTTCAATGGTTGTTATTTTATCCAGCATTCTTAAGCAAAAGGGATATTTTGTGCGATTATACAAATCTTCAAAGTAGGTTCTTACTCCCATTACATCTATTTTGTTTCCCCTTACTTTATTGTGTTCAATCCTTTCTACCCTTATATTTATAAAGTTCCAGCACAAAAGCAAGTCATCTTCATTTTTAAAATCAAAATAGGCAACTGGTACAATATGATCAAACTGCCATTTTTCTGCAAAATTCTCCCATGTCAAGTCATTTTTAAGCTGAATAGCTATCCATTCTCTAAAAAATTCAATATCCAGCCCAAAATACCGTGCATAATTGCCACTTTGGGCTTTTTGTATTACATAACGGCGTAAGGCAATTTGCCATTTGCGTTTTTCTCTTTTTTTAAGTAACGATTCTGGTGTTTCTATTAAATTTAGGTTAGGCATTGGCTATTTTAAGCAAATATAGTGTTTCACGGCGAACAGTTCCATTGGGGAACAGTTCGCCGTGAAACATGGCTTACTTGAAATACAGCTTTAAATACTTGTTTTCTGCTGATCTCATCAGTTCTTTAGCCATTTTTGTTTTATCCTTATATCCACACAAATGCAAAGCCCCATGAAAAATAACCCGGTGCAACTCCTCAGTAAAAGAAACTCCCAGTTGCTTTGCATTGTCTTTTATACGGTCAACACTTAAATAAACCTCCCCTTCTATTTCAACTTTGGAAGAACTGAGGTCGAATGTGATGACATCAGTATAAAAATCATGCTTAAGGAAATCTTTATTAATACCGAGAAGGTATTCGTCGGAACAGAAGATATAAGACAGGTTGCCAAGCTTTTTCTTTTCCAGCGTAAACAGCTTTTCAATTAAAAGCTTTAGCCTGGTACGCTCTTTTAAAGCGGGGTTTCTATCTAAAAAATAAAATTCAATTTTTTGCATGTTGTTATTTCTAATATCGAAATTAGATAACAATATTGATTTGATACATTTGCGTTGAAATTAAATAGCTTGAAGCGATTACATGAAGAAACGTTTGTCTGAATTGAAAGTTGGAAAATTGGCCGTTATCACCGAGTTTGAAAATGATGATATCTTTTTAAAGCTGATGGAGATGGGCTGTATTCCTGGTGAGACTATTAAAATTGATCAAATAGCTCCTTTGGGAGATCCCATTTCAATTACAGTTGCAGGTTATCATTTAAGCCTCCGGCTTGATGAAGCAGAAAAAATTTGGGTTGAAGAAAGCTATGTTTCTAACCTCAGCTAATATTACCAGTAATGAAAATCGGACTTTATTTTGGCTCTTTTAACCCCGTTCATATCGGCCATTTAATAATTGCAAACCACGCTGTTAACGAAACTGATCTTAACCAGATCTGGTTTGTGGTTTCTCCTCAAAATCCTTTTAAGCAATCTGCCTCTTTATTAAATGAATATCACCGGCTGCATTTAATTAAATCAGCCATTGATGGTGAAAATAATTTAAGAGCCAGTAGTGTGGAGTTTAATTTACCTAAACCATCCTACACGGTAGAGACATTAGCATATTTAAAAGAAAAGCATCCAGAACACGAATTTTCAATTTTAATGGGCAGCGATGGTTTTGAAAACCTGCACAAATGGAAAAACTATAAAGTGATAACAGATAACCACACAATCTTCATTTATAAAAGGCCAGGGTTTGAAATTGGCGACACACGTGGTGCCAGCATACATATACTGGATGCACCATTGCTGGAAATATCATCTACCCATATACGTGAGTTAATTAAGAGCAGAAAGTCAATACGTTTTTTGGTGCCGGATATAGTTAAAGATGAGATTGAGTTGGCCGGATATTACAAAGGCTGATTAAAAAACAAGACCGAATAAAAGACAAGCCAATACAATAAAAGGTGCTGGTATTTTTGAATATTGGAGGATAAGAAAAGTTCCAAGAATTACCCCTATATTTATAAAACTGATCGTACTAAAGGACATAATGGAAACATCCTTCAACAAATACAATGTTGCAGCAATCATAATACCAACTACAGCGGCATTAATCCCTTCTAAAGAACGGTAAACCACAACAAATTTTTTTAAATTTTGCCATACCGGAAAAAAGAAAAGTACCAATAATGCACTAGGTAAAAAAATGGCAACGGACCCAATAATGCACCCAAGCAACTGTACTTCTTTGCCCTCTCTTTTAAGTGTAATACCTCCCATGTAGGAGGCTATTGAAAAAACAGGGCCGGGAATAGCCCTCACCATGCCGGCACCGGTTAAAAGTTCTTCCCTTTCTACTTTTATAATGTCCGGATTTTTTTTTACAGCAGCTTCAGATGTTGGCCTTACTACATATTGATCCAGCATCAGCGGTATTAAAACATCTCCACCGCCAAAAACAAATGAACCAAAACGATAAAAGTTTTCAAACAAATTGAACGGCTTTTTATGCTCCCAGTTTTGTTTACGGGCTGTTTCGCTTAAAAAACCGGCAACAACAAAAATCAACACAAAAACCCAAATGTTGGTCCAGCGAATTTGCTTTGGCTTAATAACTTCTTTTTCAGGAATACGCCTACTGCTGAAATTGGTAGCAATGCCCCCGCAAATTATTAATACAGGAATTATCCATGGTGTTTTAAAAAGCAAATAAGTACCCACCAGGGCAACCAGCATTATTACCTGCGTTATGGTATTTTTTATACTGATTTGATAAGCCTTAAATGCAGCATAGGCCAAAAAACCAATAGCCATTGGTTGTATAAACTGAAATAATGTAGGCTTGATATTATTACTTCCAATATCAGCAACTACAAACGATAAGGCACCCATTAAAATACAGGCGGGTAAAATCCAGATGAGTAGGGTAAGTACCGCAAGTTTTATTCCACCGCGTTTAAAACCAATCAGCGTAAGTGTTTGTGTAGATGATGCTCCGGGAAGTAACTGACAAAACGAAATATAATCCATCAGCTCCTCTTTTGTTAAATCTTTTCTTCTATCTACAAATGTTTTTAAAACCATACCAACATGACCTTGTGGCCCGCCAAAAGCAGTAACACTATGCAAAAACACAGCTTTTAAAAACGGAATATGCCTGACCAGTTTGCTCAATATTTTTTTAATTAAAAGCCTGGTAATAATTAAAAATATTTATGCCTTTAACCCAATCTCTCTAAGCCTTTCATCAAGATATTCACCTGCGGTTATATCATCATAAAGTTTCGGATGTGTATCATCAATGCAATTAACAAGGCAGCGTAAACTCATAGATGTTTTTGGATGAAGAAAAAATGGAATAGAAAAACGGGATGTGTGCCAGAATTGCCTGGCAGGATTAACAACCCGATGAGTTGTGCTACACAGTTTATTATTGGTAAGCCTTTGCAACATATCGCCAACGTTTACAACAATCTGTTCAGGTAAAGCGGTTACCGGAACCCACTCATCCTGTTTTGACAAAATTTCTAATCCATCTGCAGAAGCGCCTACGAGTAGTGTTATTAAGTTAATATCTTCATGTTGCTCAGCACGTATGGCGCTAATAGGCTCAGTTGTTATAGGTGGATAATGTATTGATCTTAAAATTGAGTTACCATTAAAAACAAATTCGGCAAAATAATTTTCATTCAACCCCAGATACAAAGCAATGGCCTGCAGTAAAGCAGTACCCGATTTTTCAAATGCACGATAAGCTTGAGCAAACGTTTTATCAAAATTCTTTATCTCTTCTACCGAAACATTATCAGGATAAATTTCATCCTTAAAATTATCTTGTGCAATTTGCCCGTATTGAAAAAACTCTTTTAAATCTGGTGCCTCACTACCCTTTGCGTGTTCCTTGCCAAAACTTGTGTATCCCCGTTGTCCCGCCAATCCTTTTATTTCATAAATCTTTTTTTTCTCCAGCGGTAAAGAAAAAAACTGCTGCACATATTTGTACAAATCTGTAATCAGGTCATCTGAAATTCCATGATTTTTTACTGCAACAAAACCTACATCTTCGTATGCTTTACCTAAATTTTGGATAAATTGATTTTTCTTTACAGCATCACCAGATAAAAAATCACTTAAATCAACCGAGGGAATAGACATAAAATTCATCTTTATTTTTACGAAAGTATTTTGATTATGAAAAAGTACAAAATATCTTTATTACCAACAGTATTTTTTATTGTACGTATAACAATTATTTGAGTATTAATTTTAAGCTAAAAATCTACAAAAACTCAGTATGTCAACAAAGATTTATAAAGTTTGTGTAAACCTGATTGATCTGATAAAAATTTTTACACAAAAAATAATATGTTCTGATATACTTTTATTTACAATGAAGCAAAATGTAACAAAAAAAATTATTAGTTAATAAGGAAGTAGGAGATTGTTTAATTGTATGAATATAAGACCAGGCTGTTCACTAATTTTTTTCCATATTCTACAATAGCAAATTGTTTGGCTTTGTAGTAAGTATTAGTTGCTTTAATAAAATCCATATCTGAATATTTTTTCCAGGCTTTATTACTATAGATATATTTTTGCAATGAATAACTGATACTGTCAGGTGTATAATTACCTTTAAACTCCATTCTTATTTTTTTTGTATTTTCTTTTATATTTTTATCCAACTCAATTACCTGTTTAAAATAATGCATATCAGGATAATCTTCAGTAACAAAATTAAGCGACATTATTTTTAACTCATTATTTTTATAGTAAGATACTTTACCAAAAAGATTCTCGGAGATTTTCTGTTTCAAGCTGTCTTTGGAAAAGTTAACCAACTCTACATAGAAAGTATTATCAACAGTGCTTTTATCATTGTTATTACATGCAGTAAAAAAAGCAAAACAAATTAAACCTGTAATAAAAACGTATAGTTTTTTAAAGTCCATAATGAGCACTTATTTTTAGCATTTCTTCAATTGGTTTTTTTGCAGCCGAAAGTAAATCTTCATCCATCAATATTTCGGGAGCTTCGTATTTAAGGCACAAATATAATTTTTCAAGCGTATTTAATTTCATATGTGGACAATCATTGCAAGCACAACTATTATTAGGTGGTGCAGGAATAAACGTTTTATTTGGGCTGGCTTTCTGCATCTGATGCAAAATACCAGTTTCGGTAGCTACAATAAAACTGGTAGCAGTATCTTCTTTTGTAAATTTTAGTAAACCCGTTGTACTTCCAATATAATCTGCAATATTTAAAACAGGTTCTTCACATTCAGGGTGTGCAATAACTTTAGCATGTGGATGGCGAATTTTTAATTTAGTAATTTTTTCTAAACTAAAAATTTCATGCACCATACATGCACCGTTCCATAACACCATGTTTCTACCCGTCTGCTTGTTGATATAAGCCCCAAGGTTCTTATCTGGCGCAAAAATGATGGGTTGGTCAGCAGGAAGGCTCTCAACTATTTTTTGGGCGTTGGAAGAGGTGCAGATAATATCGCTTAATGCCTTAATACCTGCAGAGCAATTGATGTAAGTAATTACTTTATGATTGGGATGTTTATCCCTAAATAATTTAAACAATGGTGGCGGTGCAGAATCGCTTAAAGAACAGCCTGCATTTAAATCGGGTAATAAAACTTTTTTAGATGGATTTAAAATCTTTGCAGTCTCGGCCATAAAATGTACGCCTGCAAAAACAATAATATCTGATTGTGTTTTTTCGGCCTGTTGTGCCAGGCCTAAACTATCTCCAATATAATCTGCCACATCCTGTATATCGGGCTCCTGGTAATAATGCGCAAGAATGATTGCGTTTTTTTCTTTTTTTAGTTTTTCAATTTCTGCAAACAAATCAATTGACGGATCTATATCAATATCTAAAAAACCGGTTTTTGTAATTGCAGCAAAAGCACTGTTAATATCTACCATAATATGTATTAATACTACTTATTTATATAATCAACTACTACTATTAGGGCTGTTAATATGTGTAAAGATTAAAAATAGCAACTGTTGCAAAATTAAAACCTTTAGTTTATTAACGCTCATCCACAGGTAATTAACATTTATTTATTTAGATGGATGAGATGTAAAGTTCATACACACGTTGTTATAAAATTTATCACCTAAAAATTTTGCACAGCAGTTAATAACTAACCGGCTGTAAAAAAATAAACATACATAACAAATTTACGCCTGTTGATATGTTTGTATAATTGATAGTTTAATAACACCGCTTTAGCTTTTTATTGAGGGCTAACTAAGTTTTTACCATTTTACCCAAAGTTTTGATTTACAAAAATTGGCTTTATTAACCTAAAAACAGGTTTATTAACAAGTGTATGTTAAAAACCCTGAAAAAGCTATAACCCCATACATATTATCAATAAGCGGCTGATTCTGTAAAATATATAAACCTGATACAA
>JAYURR010000048.1:0-5842 GCA_043756605.1 Chitinophagaceae bacterium | reverse complement strand
GTTCGCCGGGCGTAATATCAATAGTACCCTTGTTGGGCTCAATTTCGCCGCTTATTATTTTTAAAAAAGTAGATTTACCGGCGCCATTGGCACCAATAATACCGTAACAATTTCCTTTGGTAAAGCTGATATTCACCTCATCGAACAAAACCCGTTTGCCGTAGGCCAGCGTTATATTATTTGCACTTATCATAATTATAAAAAAGAGCGCAAAGATAGGGTTCGATTTTGGATTTTAGATTGCCGATTTTAGATTTTAGAGCACCTGCGCCCTTTAACAGGCTGTTGCCAATTGCTTATTGCCAATTGCCGATTATCTTTGCCGCATGTCCATCATCAAGCATTTACAGCAAAGCACTTTAGAAAGTTTATCAGCTTTATACAACCAATCTTATACAGATAAGGATTTTCAGATAAACCAGACCAAGCCCGAATTTGAGGGAAATTACACCGTAGTCATGTTTTCATTAGTTAAATCATTAAAACTGGCACCCGATGCAATCGGCAAGCAGTTGGGTGAGCATTTGGTAAAAAATTATCCACAATATTTTGCTGCATTCAATATCATAAAAGGCTTTTTAAATCTTACCGTTGCCGATGCTTACTGGCAGAATTTGCTGCATAAAAATTACAGCGATATCTGCTACGGCAAAAAAGCATTGAATGGACAGAAAGTGATGGTAGAGTATGCATCACCCAATACCAACAAACCTTTACACCTCGGACATTTAAGAAATATTTATTTAGGATGGAGTGTGGCCGAAATTTTAAAAGCCAGCGGTTACACAGTTATAAAAAGCTGCATTGTTAACGACCGGGGCATTCATATTTGTAAAAGTATGATTGCCTGGCAGAAATGGGCAAATGGCGAAACTCCTGAAAGTTCTGGAATAAAAGGAGATCATTTGGTTGGTAAATATTATGTGGAATTTGAGAGAGAATTGAAAAAGCAATCCTTTGATTTGATATCGAAAGAAAATACTGAGGATTACTCACATTACAATTTCGAAGAAGAAAAGAAAGTTAAGGAATTAAATAAGCTGCGCCATATTCTTTATGCAGAAAGTGAGGAAAAAAATAAAGAAAAAATAATTAAAATTGATGGTGATATAAATGAAATAAGAAGAGGTGCTACTGAAATAATGAAAGAGGCAAAACAGATGTTATCTGATTGGGAAGATGGAAAACCAGAAGTGATGGAACTGTGGAGAACGATGAATAGCTGGGTGTATGCAGGTTTTGATGTTACCTATAACAGCATTGGTGCCGACTTTGACAAGACTTATTACGAAAGCAACACTTACCTGTTGGGTAAAGATATTGTGCAGCAGGGCATGGAAAAAAAAGTTTTTTATCAGAAAGAAGACAGCAGTATATGGATTGATTTAACTGCCGATGGTTTGGATGAAAAAATTGTGCAGCGCAGAGATGGCACATCGGTTTACATTACGCAGGATATTGGTTTGGCTTTGCAGAAATATGAGCAGTATAAAATTGACAAGAGCATTTACGTAATTGGCAACGAGCAGAATTATCACATGAAAGTGCTGCAGTTAATTTGCCAAAAGCTTGGAATGCCCAATGCTGATAATATTTACCATTTAAGTTATGGTATGGTAGAACTTACCAGCGGTAAAATGAAAAGCCGGGAAGGCACTGTAGTTGATGCAGATGATATTGTAAATGAAATGCTCAGCACATCGCAACAACATACCGAGGAACTTGGTAAGGTGAAAGATTTTACTGCTGATGAATTAAAAACACTTTACAATACAATTGGTTTGGGCGCTATGAAATTTTATTTATTAAGAGTTGATCCTAAAAAAACAATGGTATTCAATCCCGCCGAGAGTATAGATTTTCATGGATTTACCGGGCCCTTTGTACAATATACTTATGCAAGGATAAAAAGTATTTTAAGAAAACAGATAGGTAATGAGCAATTGGTAATTGGCAATGACGCAATTACCACTGACTTACTAAAAGCCGAAAAAGAAGTTATCGTAATTCTTGAGCAATATACAACCGCCATTGAGCAAGCTTGTGCCGAATATAATCCATCAGTAATTGCAAACTATATTTTTAATCTTGCCAAAACATTTAATTCTTTTTACTCCGAACTTTCTGTTGCCAATGCAGAAACAGAAATTAAAAAACAACTGCGTTTACAAATTTCTTTATTCACCGCAAACGTTATAAAAAGCGGTATGGGTTTAATGGGTATTGCAGTGCCGGAAAGGATGTAACGCTGCTACAGCAAAAAATTTTTATTATTTCTCCATTAAAAAATCAATGTGTTTATTTTACACTTTTCGGTTTTACCTGTTTAAATCTTATTTTTGAAATATGAAAAAGAAGGTTACCAGAATTGGCGTATTAACATCGGGTGGCGATAGTCCGGGCATGAATGCCTGCATAAGGGCAGTTGTGCGTACCGGCATTTATCATGAGCTGGAGGTGTATGGCATTATGCGTGGTTACAGCGGCATGGTAGAAAATGATATTTTTAAAATGGAAAGTCGCAGCGTTGCCAACATCATTCAGCGTGGTGGTACCATCTTAAAAACATCGCGTTGTAAAGAGTTTTTTACACCCGAAGGAAGAAAAAAAGCCTACGACAATTTAAAAAAACATGGCATTGATGGCCTGGTGATAATTGGTGGCGATGGCAGTTTTAGGGGTGCACAAATATTCAGCAATGAATTTGATATACCCTGTATTGGTTTGCCCGGCACCATTGATAAAGACATTGCCGGCACCGATTTTACCATTGGTTTTGATACGGCTGTAAACACTGCCGTGGAAGCCATTGATAAAATACGCGACACCGCCGATGCACACGACCGCTTATTTGTAATTGAAGTAATGGGCCGTGATGCCGGTTACATTGCACTGCACAGCGGCATTGCAACCGGTGCAGAAAATATATTGATACCGGAACGCAAAACCGAAATAGAAAATATTATACTGCAACTTGCCGAAAAAGAAAGACGCAAAAAATTAGTGAACCTGATTGTGGTTGCCGAAGGTGAAGAGTTTGGCGGCGGTAACGAAGTTGCAAAATTCATCAAATCTCGTTTACCATTGCTGGAAGTAAGACTTTGTATTCTGGGGCATATTCAACGTGGCGGATCGCCCAGTTGTTTCGACCGGTTAATTGCAAGCCGCATGGGATACCATGCAGTAGAGTCGCTGGTTGAAGGCAGAAACAATGTTTTTATTGGAATTGTAAATAACAAGATCAACTATATTCCGCTTGATGAAGCCATTAAGAAAAAACAACGCATCAGCGAAGAGTGGCTTAAGATTGTGAAGATACTGGCGACGTAAAAACCGATACTGGATGCTGGATGCGGAAAGTAGATAGCACAACCAGCATCCTCCAGTCAAGTATCAAGAATCGAGAAACTCTTTAATTAATTTCAACCTAAAAAAATAAATGAGCAAACACATCAGCAAATACCTGCATCAGCAAATGGATAAAGAAACTGGTATTTCACATTCTCAAAAAAGAACCAAAATTGTAGCAACCGTAGGCCCCGCATGCGATACATTGGAAAAATTACTGGAGCTTGCAAAGGCAGGCGTAAATGTTTTCAGGCTAAATTTTTCTCACGGCTCTTACGATAATAAAAAACAGATTATAGAATATATACGTACCATCAATAAATCGCAACCGTTTAATATTGCCATCCTGGGCGATTTGCAGGGGCCTAAATTAAGAGTGGGCGATCTTGAAAACGGACAGGTTGAACTGGTGGAAGGTGCCGATATTATTTTCAGTACCGAAAAACAAATTGGCACAAAAGAAAAAGTATATGTATCGTATCCAAATCTAACTACCGATGTAAAAGTTGGCGAACGTATTTTTTTAGATGATGGTAAAATGGAAGTGAAGGTTAAATCTATTTTAAATGATAAAGAAGTTTTGGTAAGTATAACAATCGGCGGAACATTATCTCCCAAAAAAGGCGTTAACCTGCCAGATTCTGAATTAACCATGCCTTCCATGACCGAGAAAGATTATGCTGATCTTGAGTTCATCATTGAGAATAACCTCGACTGGGTGGCACTTTCATTTGTACGCCGCAAACAGGATATTGTTGAATTAAAAAGTATAATTGCTGAAAAGAAAAGTAAGATAAAAGTTATTGCAAAAATTGAAATGCCCGAGGCATTAAAAAATATACGTGATATTATTGTGGAGAGCGATGCTATTATGGTGGCCCGTGGCGATTTGGGTGTAGAAGTTCCGGTTGAGCAGGTGCCCATAATACAAAAAGAACTCATCCGCAAAAGTATGCACCGTGCCAAGCCGGTAATTGTTGCTACGCAAATGATGGAAAGCATGATGGACCGCACCAAACCCAACCGAAGCGAAGTAAGTGATGTTGCCAATGCTGTGCTCGAAGGTGCCGATGCAGTAATGCTGAGCGGCGAAACCGCCATGGGCGAATACCCCGTGCAGGTTGTAGAAACCATGGTAAAAATTATTTTAGAGGTAGAAAAAACGGTGTACGATTATAACCGCGATGATATTCTTTCGCCACAACCACACTCACCTTCTTTTTTAAGCGATGCCATTTGTTACAGTGCCTGCAAACTGGCGCATGATACCAATGCACGTGCATTGATAGGCATGACACAGAGTGGCTACACGGCCTTTATGTTAAGCAGCTATCGCCCAAAAGCGCCGCTGTATATTTTTAGTAAAGAAAAAACTTTGCTGGCTCAATTAAGTTTAAGTTGGGGCGTACGGGCTTTTTATTATGCAGAGGAAGAAAGCCTGGATGATATTATTTTTGACCAGATAAATATTTTAAAAGAACGTGGTTTTTTACAATCCGGCGATGTAGTTGTAAATACCGGTAGTACGCCGGTTGAGTTACACCTGCCAACAAATATTGTAAAAGTATCTACGGCGGAGTAACCAAAGGTTGAAAGTTGAAGGTTGAAAGTTGAGGTTAACTTTCAACCGTTTTACTCCCGGCTCCAAATGATTATCGCTGCAATAATGTTTCTAAAAATGAAACGCAATGATTGTTTATCTTGATTGCAACTGATACACTATTTATCTGCCTGCGGCAGATGTATATTGTTACTAAAGAACACAAACAACGAAATGTTTGCTAAAAAATTTTTGATTTTAAAATTTTTGATGCTGCCAATATTCAATCCCAATTCCTAATTACCAATTCCTTTCGCTTCCATAAAACGCAACAAATTTTTTTTAGCCCCGTTTTTTATTTTACGCTGAAAAAAAGAATTCCAGCCAAGCAGCCATCCGCTGAAACCCAATGCCTGGCTGCTCCATTTATGTAAGCTAAATGCATCACTATGCTCGGCAATTTTGCCATCTGCAAAACGCATATTGGCTTTTATTTTATTGATAACCTTTTTACCTGTTTTGGAAAAAGTATAAGTTGCCACCCAATCGCAGGTGCTGTACTCATCATCTAAGTGTTGTATGTTGCCATACGTTAATGAAAAATCTTTGGCATTTTTACAAAGCATTTCCCACATGCACTTTGCTTCATCGCCACGCAATAAACCAAATGCAGGATCAAAAAAAACAATATCATCGCTGTAGCAACCCGTCATGCCTTTGTAATCCAGTTTTTGAAAACAACTGTAAAATTTATTGATAAGCTCATCCCGGTTTGTATCCATAAACAATTTAGTTTCGTTAAATTTAACACTCAAATAATTAACCAATGAAAAAATATTTTCTTCTTTGCTGCATTTTCATCTTATCAGTAACAATCATAACTGCCCAAAATGCTGATTCGCTTTGGGTACGTGAAAATTATTATAAGGTAGAAAAGATGCTGCCCATGCGTGA
>JAYURR010000047.1:0-5843 GCA_043756605.1 Chitinophagaceae bacterium | reverse complement strand
CAATACCTGCGCCGCAGATTGCAAAGGAAAACCCGGCATGGAATTATGTGAAAAGCTATGCCTGGCTTGTGCTGAAGCATGTAGTAAGTGTGCCTCAGCATGTAGAAGTATGAGTACTAACTCTGCAGAATCAGCCGATCAATGTGCTGAAGCCTGCCGTGTATGTGCCGAAGCCTGCCGTGCATGTGCCGAAGAATGTGAAAAGCATCCAGACGTAGAGTCCTGCAAAAAATGCGCAGAAGCATGCAGAAAGTGTGAAGCAGCATGTAAAAAGTGTGAGGCAGAATGCAAAACTGTTGTAGCCTGAAAATTTCTTAATCAGCAGGCTATTGTATAAGACTATTCCGGTAGCCTGTTGATTAAGAAATTTATTTTATGATGAACAATTGTTGCGGTGGTATAAATGAAGTAATGAAAACTGATGAATTCAAGAATAGCATCTTTTTCGGCTTATTAAATTACCGAAATTAGAATTTATATTAAAAAAGGAAGTAACCAATGTGTTTTTCATCTACAGCCAGTTTTATTGCTGGTACCGCATCATTTATTATCGGCGTTGCAACGCTCAGGCAAACCAAAGCACCCTTTCAGTAATAAGTTCTATATGCTTAATGACAGTTGTTAATTTTATAATTGGTTTAGATTTCAAGTGGCTTTTGTTATCTTTTACAAGCCTTTGGGGATTTGCCTTAATTCTTCACCGGCTTCATAAATGAAAATATTATGGAACAACAACTTCTGCAAAAATACACCTGCCCCATGCATCCTGAAATTGTACAGGACAAACCAGGTAATTGTCCTAAATGCGGAATGAACTTAGTTCCCATAAAAGACGAAGCAGATAAATCCGTCTCACATCATCAACACGGCGATAGTAATCCACAAATGGGTCATGCCGGACATAACCACCATGCGATGATGATCGCTGATTTCCGAAAACGGTTTTATGTGGTGTTGATTCTTACTATTCCTATAATGTTGCTATCAGAAATGATTCAACATTGGTTAAATCTTCATATCAGTTTTCCGGGTTCAAAATATGTATTGCTGGCTTTATCTTCTGTTGTTTTCTTTTACGGCGGCTGGCCATTCTTAAAAGGATTAGTAGATGAAGTAAAAGCAAAGAATCCCGGCATGATGTTTTTGATCGGCTTTGCAATTACAGTTGCTTACATCTACAGTGTGGCGATTGTGTTTGGTTTACAAGGAATGGATTTCTTTTGGGAGCTGGCAACATTAATACTAATCATGCTCTTAGGGCATTGGATAGAAATGAAATCCATTGCAGGGGCCTCAAGAGAATTGGAGTTACTGGTACAGTTAATGCCCGATGATGCCCATCTTATAAAAGGTGAACAAACCACTGATGTAAAAACACTGAGCCTGAAAGAGAATGACGTTATACTTATAAAACCGGGAGAGAAAGTTGCCGCCGATGGAATAATTTTAGAAGGAGAAAGCTACCTGAATGAATCTATGTTGACAGGAGAAAGCAAACCTGTGAAAAAAGTAAAAGGAGATAAAGTAATTGCCGGAGCTATCAACGGCAATGGGGCCATTAAAGTTACCGTTTCGCATGCCGCAAAAGATTCTTATCTCTCACAGGTAATAAAATTGGTTGATGATGCACAGAAATCAAAATCTAAAACGCAACTGTTGGCAGACACAGCAGCAAAATGGTTAACCATTATTGCTATTGCAGCAGGTATCACCACATTTTTATATTGGTATTTAACCGGGCAATCTTTAGCTTTTGCTATGGAAAGAATGGTAACGGTTATTGTAATCTGTTGTCCCCATGCTCTGGGTTTGGCAGTTCCACTGGTTGTTGCAAAATCTACAGCCTTATCTGCTAAAAATGGATTGCTCATTAAGAACAGAACGGCCTTTGAAAATGCAAGAAAAATTACCACCATTGTATTTGATAAAACAGGAACATTAACGGTTGGAAAATTTGAAGTATCAAAAATCGTTTCTCTGCAAAATGATCTAAATGAAAATGAGATCATTCGCCTGGCATCGGCATTGGAGCAAAAATCTGAACATCCTATTGCTACCGGCATCCTGCAAAAAGTAAAAGATTTAAAACTTACTATTCCTGCAACTGAAAATTTTAATGCCATTACCGGTAAAGGTGTTGAAGCCACAGTAGAAGGTAAAAAAATATTAGTTGTTAGTCCGGGATATTTAAAAGAAAAAAATATTAAGGTTCCGGATGGCTTTACCGCCAATGATAAGGAAACGGTCGTGTTTGTAATAATAAATAATGAACTGGCGGGATACATTGCTTTATCAGATGAGATACGACCTGAATCAGCAGAAGCCATAAAGACGTTGAAACAAAATAATATCAAATCACTAGTGCTTACAGGCGATAATAATAAAGTTGCAAAAAGTGTAAGCGAAATATTAGGGCTGGATAGTTTTTTTGCGGAAGTATTACCACACCAGAAGTTAGAAAAAATAAAAGAGTTGCAAAGCAAGGGAGAGTTTGTGGCCATGAGCGGCGATGGCGTAAATGATGCACCTGCACTTGCCCAGGCAGATATTGGCATTGCGGTGGGCAGCGGCAGCGATATTGCAGCAGAGACAGCAGGCATTGTTTTGGTGAATAGTAATCCTAAAGACATTGTGAGTTTGGTTTTATTTGGCAAAGCCACTTACCGCAAGATGATCCAAAATTTAATTTGGGCAACCGGCTATAATGTGGTGGCATTACCCCTGGCAGCTGGTGTTTTGTATAACCAAGGTATTTTATTAAGCCCTGCTTCCGGTGCTGTGTTGATGACCGTGAGTACTATTGTTGTTGCCATTAATGCAGGTATGCTGAAAGTAAAATAGCCTTAAAAATAATTAAGCAGATGAACGACATAAAACCTGTCATTTTTTTAGTTCCGCTAATTGTTTTATCTATTGTGTGCATGCTATATTTCATCTTATTGAAAAAAGCGACCGATAAAAAAACTTTCAATACGTATATTCTTATTATTATTTTTTTTGCATACCTGCTAAATTTTGCTTGGGAATTATTTCAAATTCCATTGTATAAAACCCCCATGTATGATACTAATCACATCGCATTTTGCGCATTAGCCTCCCTTGCAGATGTGTTGATGGTGTTGCTCCTCTATTTTGGTCTTGCGTTAATTTTTAAAAATTCTTTTTGGATACAACATTTAAAATTACGCCGCAAAGTCATTGTAGTTTTGATTGGTGGGGCAGGAGCTGTTTTATCAGAAATGCGGCATCTATCTTTAGAGAGTTGGGCTTATGATAATTCGATGCCCATCATTCCTTTGGTTAGTGTTGGAATAGCTCCCGTATTACAATTTATGATACTGCCTTTACTGATTTATTTTTTGAGCTTTAAAAGCTTAAAAATCATACAATAAAATAACTATGGATGCACTCATGAAATCAAATAAAAATAATTTACTTACCATCAACGGCGGTTCATCCAGCATTAAGTTTGCTTTGTATGAAACTGAAGAAACGGTTAAACAATTGTTTTATGGTGAGATAGAAAATATCGGTACAAAAAATGCCATACTACATTTTAGTGATGCAATTAACAATAAAAAAAATTCGATAAATATTAATACTGTTGATTATGATGAATCTGTAAACCATCTCATTCACTGGCTTGAATTACAGGATGGTTTTACTTCGGTAAAAGCAATAGGGCACCGCATAGTCCACGGTATGCAACATGCCGATGCTGAAAAAATTACTGCTACATTAATAGATGAGTTAAAACAAATATCCTCTTACGACCCGGAGCATTTACCCAACGAAATTAAATTAATAGAAATATTTGCAAAGCGTTATCCGGTATTGGTACAGGTTGCCTGTTTTGACACTTCATTTCATACTGCTATGCCACTTGTTGCAAAACTATTACCCATACCCAAAAAATATTTTGCTATGGGTATTCAGCGATATGGTTTTCATGGCCTGTCTTATGCATACCTTATGCAGGAACTTGAACGCATTGCCGGCTACGAAACTGCAAAGGGTAAAATAATATTGGCACACCTCGGTAATGGTGCAAGCCTTGCAGCGGTAAAGGAAGGTAAATGTATTGACACCAGCATGGGTTTTACACCGGCATCCGGTTTGGTAATGGGTACACGTACCGGCGACCTTGACCCCGGCGTTGCATGGTATTTAATGCAGGTTGAAAAATTAACAGCACAACAGTTTAATCATTTAATAAATCATGAGTCTGGTTTATTAGGCATATCGGAAACAAGCTCCGATATGAGGGAATTAATTAAAAGTAAAAATACAGACCCCCGTGCTGCCGATGCTTTTAATTTGTTTTGTTATCAAACCAAAAAATATATTGGTGCTTATGCCGCTGCCCTTGAAGGGTTGGATACCTTAGTTTTTTCTGCTGGTATTGGCGAACATTCGCCGGAGATACGCAGTCAGGTATGTGATGGCCTTCAATTTTTGGGAATTGAATTGGACGAAATAAAAAACAGGAATAATGAAGTGATTATTTCTGCTGATAAAAGTAGAATAACTGTTCGTGTAATGCAAACCAACGAGCAATTAATGATAGCAAGACAGGTTTGCGATGTATTAAATTATCCCATAAAAAGTTAGATGATGCACACACAAAATATTATCTCTGAAACAAAAACATTATCTCCCGAATTATTACAGAAGATGAATGCTTACTGGCGTGCCGCCAATTATTTATCTGTAGGTCAAATTTATTTGTATGATAACCCATTGCTTAAAAAGCCATTAATATTAGACCACATAAAGCCACGCCTGCTGGGGCATTGGGGTACTACACCCGGCCTCAACTTTATCTATGTGCACCTTAACCGGATCATAAAAAAATACGATCTCGATATGATCTATGTTACCGGCCCGGGGCATGGCGGCCCGGGATTGGTAGCTAACACTTATTTAGAAGGAACTTACACAGAGTTTTACCCAAACATTACGCAGGATGAAGAAGGTTTGCAAAAACTATTCAAACAATTTTCTTTTCCCGGCGGCATACCCAGCCATGTGGCACCAGAAACACCAGGCTCTATTAATGAAGGCGGCGAGTTAGGCTATTCTTTGGTGCATGCTTATGGTGCTGTGTTTGATAATCCTGATTTATTAGTGGCTTGTGTTGTGGGTGATGGGGAAGCAGAAACAGGTGCGTTGGCTGCAAGCTGGCATAGCAACAAATTTTTGAACCCTGTGCATGATGGTGCGGTGCTGCCCATCTTACATTTAAATGGTTATAAAATTGCTAACCCAACTGTACTTGCAAGAATACCTAAAGAAGAATTAGAGCAACTTTTTAAAGGCTATGGTTACAAGCCTTATTTTGTAGAAGGCGATGTGCCCGAAGAAGTACATGAATTATTGGCAACAACGCTTGATATAATTATTGAAGAAATAAAATGGATACAAAACGAAGCCCGTGCCAATGGTTTTAAAAAACGACCGCAATGGCCCATGATTATTTTTACTACGCCAAAAGGATGGACGGGGCCAAAAGAAGTTGATGGCATTAAAATAGAAGGAACATGGCGTTCGCACCAGGTGCCATTATCAGCATTGGCAGAAAAACCGGAACATGTGCAGCTGCTGGAGCAATGGATGAAAAGTTATAAACCAGAAGAACTCTTTGACGGGCAAGGAAAATTAAATGCAGAGTTAGCAGCACTTGCCCCACAAGGTACAAAGCGTATGGGCGCTAATCCACATGCAAATGGCGGGCTTGTTTTGCTTGATTTAGAGATGCCGGATTTTAGAAAAAATGCAATTGAAGTGTTGAGCCCTGGTACAACAAAAGCGGAAGCTACAAAAATAATGGGTGCTTTTTTAAG
>JAYURR010000046.1:0-17947 GCA_043756605.1 Chitinophagaceae bacterium | reverse complement strand
AGCGGATAAAGTTAGCAAGTATTTACAATCTTAAATCTAATATCTAAAATCTAAAATCCACCGCTATTGTTGAGTGGGATAAATCTTTTTCAGTTTTCTTTGTAAAGAATCAATGTTGCTGTAGAGGGAGTCAATTTCAATTTCTTTTGCGGTAATGATCCACTCGGGTTGCAATATCCATTTGCCATCTGCAAAACTTAAGTAGTATGTTTTTACGGTGGCTGATCCCGATCCTTCTTCCGTAATTATTATTTGCCTGGCTGCATCATTTTCTTTTGTGGTGATGGGTTTTGCAAAATTCGGTTCAGGTTCTGTTTCAATTTCATCATCAGTCTGCGGTGCTGGTTTACAAAACAGCGGTTGGGTGCTGATTGCTTTTTTGGGCTCAATAACCGGTTCAATTTCATCAACCATTTCAACAAACGGCTCAGCAGTAATGTTGTGGCTTGTAACAGGACTTATGAACTCGGCGTTGGGTATGAAGTAATTGTCTGATGGGATAAAATGCAGGCCAGCAGCAGATTGTAATTGTGCTGCACTGTTTTTAGTTTGAAACAATACCGCTGTAGAAAGCATGAACAGCAACAACAGCCCAACAACCGGTGCCACAATATTAAAGCGCAGGGTTTGGTTTAAAACTTTTTCGCTGGTAAAAAATTGTATGCGCTGCAACAGGTGTTTTTTGCGGCTAACAGCGGCCAGTTGAAAAACGGGTGTGCGTTGTTTCATCCTTTCGGCAAGCAATAAAGTTTCGGCATACAGTGCCGGAGCATATTGAAAAGACAATACACTGGCATCACAGTTCTTTTCTCTTTCTAATTTAATTTTTTTACAAAGGCTGATTACAAAAGGGTTAAAAAAGAAAATTGTTTCTGCAGTTACCAAAAACCAGTTGAGCAGGTAATCGTGGGTGCGTATGTGAGTAAGCTCATGCAGTATAAGTGTTTCGGCCTGCCTGGTGCTGATGTTATTTAAGAGGGCAACCGGTAATAAAATGATTGGTTTAAAATACCCGAATGTTACCGGGGTTTGTACCGATGTACTTAACCACAGTTTTACTTTTCTTTTTATACCAAACTGATGAGCCTTTAAATCCATAAAAAGTTTAAGCTCTACCGGAGGTTTTAATAAGCCATTTTTAAATTGAAGTTTAAAGAGGTACCAACTGTAAACTGCTTTAAATAATTTACATGCTATAATAAAAAGGTAAAGGCTGAATATCCATGGGGTAATAATTTTAATGCCATCGCCGCTCAAAGCATTGGTAAAATTTTGAACAGAAGCCGCAAGGATGTTGTAACCAACTGCCCCCAAAAAATAAATTAAAAATGTACCCGCAAATAAAACAAGTTGGGTAGTAATGGCCAGGTATAAAAAATTCCGTTTGGCAAGCGGGGCATTGTATTTATGGGTAAACTTATCAAGTACCATATACAGCAGCATCAGCAGTGCAGCCTGCCAGAGGCTGTGCAGCATGGCCATGCAAAAACTGTAGGCAAACTGAATCATAAGCGATTAACGGTTTATAGTGGCTGTTTATACCGATTATACCGGTATTTAGTTCAATTTTTTTTGCTATCGGCATAATACCATCTAATATTTCACCATAGTCCGTTGGACTACTTGTTAAATAAAGTTGGTATTATTTATCTTTTTTAAGTTGGATTATTAACTGCTGAATTTTTTCCAGTTCTTCTTCGCTGGCATCGTGGCCACCCAATGCCTGCAACACCAAATCAGATGAAGAGCCTGCAAACAACGTATTAATCATCTTGTTTAAAAACTGCTGTTGTGTATTTTCTCTGCTTACAGCCGGTTTGTAAATATGTGTTTTATTGCTGTCATCACGGGTTACCAAACCTTTTTCAAACATAATCTGCATCAGTTTAAGGGTGGTGGTATAGCCTGCATCTTTGGTTTTTAATAATTCTTCGTGTACAGTACGCACGGTGGCTGCCTGCTCATTCCACAAAACCTGCAGTATTTCCAGTTCGCTCTCCGTGGGCTTGTTGCTTTTAATCAATGTCATTGTACGAGTATTTTCGTAAGCAAAGTACGAAATTATTTGTAAATGCGAAATTGGTTTGTATATTTTTTGAAATTGTTAACAAATTCGGTTGAGTTACCCTTTACATACACTGCTTAATACAAGTGGTTAGCCAACCATATTGGTGCTACTCACCCTAACAGGCTTTTTTACCTGTTTGTAAAATCAGGCAGTATTGCAGGTGAAAATGGGTTGATTAACCTGTTATTTTGATTGACTAAAACTTGTTAAATGCGCTTATATTGATAAAGGAAAGAAATGCTGATTGTGAGGATAGTGTTTAGGGAGGTTTGACAGGTTAAGAAATTGTTTACGCAACAAATAAATTATCAAAAATTAGGATACAGATTTTATTTGTATTACATTAGAAACTAATAAAATTTTAACCAAAACTAAACCTCCTTTTTATGGCAAACGTAACAATCACATTAACAGTTGATACTGCGGCAATTCTCAGCAATCCAAAAGCTAAACTTGGCAGCAATTGCTGGCTATCCCAATCTGGTGGTGAGGATATCGGCAATTATATGGTTGTAGATCCCACCGACTCCGAAAAAAATGTAAATCACGTAACAGTAAATGATGTTATAACCTGGCAAGGTATTCCTGCAATAGCCAATAACGGATCTTTGATTGACATTACAGCTATTCAAAAAGATGGAACAGGAGGCTCAGTTTTAGGAAATGGGTTGGAAGCTTCCTGGACTTTTGGTACAACAATTATCCGGCAGGTTATACTGGCAGCTTCAACTGAAAATGAAGAGCAATACTCTATTAAATTCAGTATTAATGCCGGAGGAGAGAGTGTGCCTTTTTCGTTTGATCCGAAGATAAGAGTGCATTCTCATTAAAATAAGATTCAGAAACAAGTTTATAAACCTTAGAGGAAAACCCGTGCTCCTAAAGAAAATAAAATTCAAAAAAGCCATCTGTTGTTTATGCTTTTTTTTTGTTTTTGAGAAAGTCCTTTACAGCCAGTATCAAAAACATATGGATAGTTTGGAATCAGTATATACACAAGTGAGTGGTAATGAAGAAAAACTAAAAATATTACTGGAATTAGCTGAAAATAGTACCGATCCTAAAAAAGGACTTTTTTATAGTGAAGAACTTATCAAGTTTGCAAAGAGCTTAGATTCATCAAGATATATATTTCTTGGTTATTTAGAGAAAGGTAATGCACAAAAGTATAAGAGTGATCTTAGCAATGCACTTGAAACTTACTTTCAAGCTGCAAAAATTGTTACCAGGCAAGGTCAATTGGGTGCTACTTATATCGCTATTGCTGATGTTTATTCTATAATGTCTAACCATAAAAATACTATTGAATACTACCAGAAAGCTATAAGCATTTTAAGAAAAGAAAAAGATACTGTAAATGTTGCATCTGCTTTGTATAATTTGGGCGATCATTATCTTCAAATAAATCAACTTGATTCTGCTCTTATTTATACAAAACAAGCGCAGGCTTTGTTTAACAGCATCAGCGATGGGGTGGGAGAAGCCTATTGCATGGGCAATTTGGGGAAGATATACTCAAAATCGGGCAACGATGAGCAGGGCGAAATGAACCTGAATAATGCAATTGGATTGCTGGAGCAATTGAACGAATTTTCGGCCATTTGCGAATACCTGATTTCGATGTCGGATATTTATCATGAGAAAAAAGATAACGAAAAGGCCAAAATATACGCTTTTAAAAGTCTGGAGCTTGCAAAAAAATACGGTCTTAAAAATGAAGTTAGCGATGCAAGCCTGAAACTTTCAGTGTTGTATGAAGATGGAGGTGATCATGCAAACTCTTTGGCTTACTATAAAGAGTATGTTTATTACCGCGATAGTGTAAACAACATACAGTCGGTGCAGCAAATGGCCGACCAGCGAACAGATTTTGAGGTAACACAAAAGCAAAAAGAGGTTAACCTGCTGGCAACCCGGAACAAACTGCGTATTGCAGAAAGAAATGGTTTTGTGTTTGCCTCTTTATTTTTAGTTGCATTGTTAATAGCAAGCGTTTATTTTTATACGCAAAAAGTAAAACGCAATAAAATGATGCTGGCGCAAAAAATGCAGGAAGCAGAAATTGGCCACCAGAAAGATTTGCTTCAGTCTGTAATAACCTCGCAGGAAGCCGAGCGGAAACGTATTGGTATGGATCTGCACGATGAAGTGGGAGCCGCACTATCAACCCTGCGTATAAAAATAGAGAAGCATGCCGGCGAAGATGTGGTAGCCGTTGGTCAGGCTGCAAATTTTAAATCGGATATTGATACCATCATTACCAATATGCGTAACATTTCGCACAGCCTGTCGCCCCGCATTTCGGGTAATTTTGGTTTTTACGATGCGGTGCATGAACTTTCGGATAACGTAAACCAATCGGGCAAAATAAACATGGTTGTAAATTTTGACGAAGATAAATTACCCGAGTTTGCCAACGAACAGGCGCCCATGGCCATTTATAGGGTCTTATCTGAACTGATTAACAACACACTCAAGCATGCTGCAGCAAAAAATATTAAGCTGGCGGTTGAAGTAGCAGCAGATAAATTGGAAATAGATTACCAGGATGATGGTGTGGGCATTATGCAAAAAGCAGATGCAACATCAAATGGTATGGGGATGCAGAATATTGAAAGCCGCCTGGGGATTATTGGTGCCGATTGGCAGATTAAAAACCCAGAAAACGGTGGGTATGGCGTTATTATTTCAGTTCCTTTAAAATAAATTACATGCAGCAGATTATAAATGTAGCGTTGGTAGATGACCAGATACTTTTTAGAGAAGGCATTGCATCTTTAATAAAAAATGAAGATGGGTTTTCATTAACGATGGAAGCCGATAACGGGCTCGACTTTCTTGCCAAATTAAAAAGTATGGACGACCTGCCCGATATTTTACTGATGGATATGGAAATGCCCGGCATGGATGGTATGCAACTGAATGATGAACTGCGTAAAACATTTCCATCTATAAAAGTGATTGTACTTTCGGTACACGCAGGCGAACGCCTGATGGCCCGGATGATACATGCAGGCGCCAGCGGCTACCTGCTTAAAAACTGCAATAAAGATGAATTGCTGAATGCCTTACGCAGTGTGTTTACCAACGGTTTTTATATTACACCGGCTGTGTTAAAGGCCATTCAATCGCCTGCAGCCAACACCAAAGGCACAACCAATATTCAATCTATTCCTATTGAACTATCGCCGAGGGAAAGTGAAGTGCTGCAGTTTATCTGTATGGAGCACAGCAATGCTGAAATAGCCGAAAAACTTTTCATCAGTGTGCGTACGGTTGATGGGCACCGTAATAATTTACTGGCAAAAACCGGTTGCCACAATACGGCAGGGCTGGTATTGTTTGCAGTTAAGCATCGTATTTTTGAAATGATATTTTAAGTTCATTTCTTTCTTTTCTTTTCTTTTACATTTTGTACTACTAATGGCCTGGTATTTTACTTTAATTGTTCTTCTGCGTTTATTATTTTTATAGTTCACTATTTTAACCCACCAACTTTATCAGGCAGGATGCGGTATCTGCATACTTTTCAGCCATTCCCGTAATCACAACAAGTCTTTTTACCTGTTTTTTAAAACACAGTTTTCAACGCCTAAAACAAGGGTTACTGCATTGTTATTTTGTACTGTAAAAAAAGAATTCAACTGCGGCAAAATTTACCAGAGAGGCAGTTTCTAAAAGCCATATGATTTAAAAAAGCATTTAAATAATTTCCCTGTTCCGGCCGGGCAGAGAAAAAAAGGGTAGTCCTTTTGCAATGGCATGCAGATCAAAAATGTACCTGGAATACATATTCCAAAAAGGCCAAAACTTACAGTTTATTGATCAAATGAAATTGAAAATGGCAACTGCTAAAATCGAAATCGCTATGCAATAATCAGCAAAAACAGATTCAGGCAAAGCAATTTTAGTGGAGCAGAACCCACTTTAAAAAACGTGCTTACTTACAGGGGCATTTACTGTAAGGGCGGTTTCTGAAAAGCCTTATGAGTAGGAAAAAAAATTAATTACTTATGTCTATAAATTCAAAAAATGATTGTTGCTGGATAGTGCTGGCAACAACTGGCTGTTCTACCGATCAGGCTACTGAGAGTTTAGCTGCAGCAAAACCAAGTGGTGATTGCTGCTGGATAGTTATAGCAACAACAGGTTGTTCTACAGATGCCGTATCAGCAGTTGATGCTGTTCAGGTTAAGAATACTGTACCAGACGATTGTTGCTGGATAGTGCTGGCTACTACCGGTTGCTCTACAACAGAAGTTACCAAGGTACAGAAGGGTACTTTAGGAGCGGCCCAGGCTGCAAATGATTGTTGCTGGATTATTTTGGCAACAACAGGTTGCTCTACAAAATAGTTACTTCATATACGTATAAGTGATCACTCACTTATACGTATTTTTTGTACTTAAAATAATATTGATAATGAACCTTACTGCAGATACCATACACTCCTTATTGTTACAAAAAAAGTTATTAACCGAAGAAGATTTTATCTGGGGAGATTACGAGGCCACCAGTATAAACAGGAGAAACAGAAATGTACAGGTTACTACCTCAAATAATAAAAACTATTTAATAAAACAGGTATTTGATAAAAATTCGGATAATGCCAAAACTTTATTAACAGAACTGAATTTGTATAAATACATCAAAGAGCATTTTTCAGAAATACAATCCTGCTTTCCACAGGTTAATTATGCCTGCCCGGAAGATATTATTTTAATACTGGAGTTTTATAAAAATGCTGTTCCATTGTGGAAATATTATAAACAAAAGGGAATAACTGATATGCCATTAAAAACAATCAGCTCAGCAGGAAACCTTCTGGCGAAGATGCATAATTCTTTTAGAAACGGGCATATTGGTGCTTTACCTTTTTTATCAAATGAGTTACCATTTGCTTTTTATCTTCATCAGCCACAACCTAAAATATTATCTTATATACACCAGGGCGGCCTGGATTTTATTGAAAGCATACAAAATGATAAAGAGCTGTTTAACCTTTTTGATACAGCTCATAAAAATTGGGAAATAAATTCTTTAATACATGGCGATATTAAGCTCGATAACCTGTTGGTTATTGTTAATGATACTGAAGATGAATCTACAGAGTTAAAGTTAATTGATTGGGAAATGGCTCAATATGGAGACAGGGCCTGGGATGTAGCCGGCGGGCTACAGGATTTTATTTTTTGGTGGGTTATTATGATGCCTGAACATGATACCCCGGCTGAAATGATAAAAAATGCCAGGTTTTCTTTTAAAGATTTAGCTCCTTCAATTTTTTCGTATTGGGATTCGTACAGCAATGTAATAGAGCTACACCCCGAAGCAAAAGAAGAACTGTTGGATAAAGCAATCCTGTTTGCAGGTTTCAGATGTTTGCAGACAGCATATGAAATTGCAACTAAATTCGATTCTATTCCACCAATCGCCTCTGTATTGCTCAATCTTGGAAAGAGTATTATTAAAAACCCGGCATTGGCAAAAGAAAAATTATTTTGCCTGGCCCTTCAACCTGAAATTGTATGAAACCAAATCAGCTACACCAGGATGTAAAAGACATATTGCAATCATTTAGTTACCTGTCTAAAACCAAATATAGCCTGGGCGGCAATATCCGGGATATTGAAAGTATAAACATTATCGATCCATCAAAAGTGCTGCAGGCTCATTTAACCGGTATGGATGCTGCTGAACAAAAATTCATAAGCATATTGACAACAGATATTTACAATAATTTTTATTGTTTGGATAATACATCCTTTAATCTCCCGGATGCTTATAAAATTGATGATTTTATTATGGAATTATCAAAGGCAAACAGTGGTGCAGGAACCTGGGAAGATGGCTGGGTATTGGTTGGGGAAGATGATAAACAGGATAAACTGATTGTTCAAAAAAGAAAAATCAATTTCTGGGTACCAAAAGAAAATTTTATTCCGCTCCAGGGATCATCAGGCATGGTTAAAATTGAAAAGGAAACCCGTTTTTTAAATACTCATTTTTATTATGCTTTTGGAAACACCAATAAAAGTGAAGTAAAAAACTATCTGAATCAGCAATTAAGATTTTACTGGAACTTAACTCCACAGGGTGCTATTGAGTATTTAAAATTAATTACAGAACAACTCAATAAAAATGAAATAAATTTTACAACAAAAGTTATTGCAGACCATAATAATTATAACCGAACAGACGCCGGTGTTTTATATATCGATTACAGTCAGTTTAATGAAGCGATGCCTGTGATCAGGTATGTGCATGAAAAAATAAAAAAATTACTCAAGCAAGGAGTGCCCATGTTTGTAAAAAAAATTGACCAGGGGTTAGGTTTTGCGGAGGATCCAAAAAACGGATTGAGTTTCGGCATCAGCAGATCGAAAATAATTGCAGAAACATTGTATGATTGTTTTAATAAAGAAAATGTAAATGAATCGATGATTGAACTTGAATTATTCAAATCTTTTCATAAACTGGGTATCAGCGCATCACAACCCTATACCAGTACAGTAAAATTAAACGAGTACGAATATTTATTTAATAAAAATTAATTATGGAAACAGTTGAAATGATGATTAAGGAAACTGAAACAGTATTGTTTTTAAATACCGCTCAACAAATTGGAGATCATTTGGTTGAAACTGCAATTTGGGACGATAAGAAAAAATACTGCAACTGGTTGGGCAGACGGGATATAATAGATAAAGAAATTCAATCTCATTCTACCAGAACAGCAGCCATGAGTCCTGAATTTTATAGTGGCTCTGCAGGAATTGCTTTGTTTTTGATGGAATTGTACGGAGAAATTAAAAATGAATCCTATTATAACACTGCTTTAGGAGCCTGGTTTCGTTCTGTATCCTATTTACAAAAAAATGATTTTCCTGCTTCTCCCATATCATTTTATGCAGGTGATTTGGGATTGCTACACGTTGCTTACAGGTTTATTGAAATTGAAAGGAATATAGAAAATCTAATTAAAAATGAGATAGAATATCTTATCAAAAAAATTGAAAACGGCTTATCCGTTAATCACTCGCTTGATATAATTGGGGGCAATGCCGGTGCAATCGGCATATTGTTTAAACTGGCCAATAACCATGGCTTAACACAGTTTTTAAAAGTTGCCGAAGATTGTGCAAACGAAATAGTTGCTTTAGCAAAATGGAAAGAAAATATTTGCTTTTGGGATTCTCCTAAAATACATGGCGTAGAATTAGATAAACCGCCTTTAACGGGCTACTCTCACGGTAGTTCAGGTTTGGGTTTGGGTTTATTAAAAGCATTTGAATATACCCGCAATGAAAAATACCTTGTGCATGCACGTGGAGCTTTTGAATTTGAAAAGGCTCTTTTTAATGATGATGAAAATAATTGGGTAGATACCAGGTATCCACACGTAATGAGGAACGGAAAAATTACGGGTACTTTCAGGTCGGCCTGGTGCCATGGTGCACCTGGTATTGCATTGGCTCATATGGGAGCCATTGCAATTGATGTAGAAAATAAAGAGTTTCATGAGGATATGGCAAAAAGAGCCATCAGTAGCACACACAAATACCTGGTTGATAAAATTGCTGAACCACAGAAAGACGCTACGCTATGTCATGGAACTTTTGGATTATCTGATATACTTTACACGTACGGAAAAGTGGTGAATAGTGATGAACATGTTTCAATTTCGGTTCAGCATTCGGCAGAACTCATCAGGAAATTTAAATCAGTAAAAAATATTCCTTCTGGTATAAATGCCGGCGGTTACAGCCCCTCATTACTTACAGGAATTGCCGGTATTGGATTACATTTTTTAAGGCTGTATTCAAAAAACAATATTCCTTCAGTTTTATACATACATTAGTTATACAATTACTTTTAAGCATTCACCTAAAAATTAAAAAAATGAAAAAAATATTATTACCAATTACTTTTCTGCTTGCAATGATTAGCTGTGTTTGCTACGCACAAAACAATGTAAATGCAGTGTATCAAATGCCTCAAACTGTTAAAGCCTTACCGGCAAAGGCTTTAAGCCTGCCACAGATAATGATCAGGCTATGCGAAATTTCTTATATAACCGATAAAACGGAAAAGAGAAGAATAACCGGAGATTCCATAAAAAGCCAGGTTGGATGGGAACTTGTTTGGGGGCCTTTTGAACTAACTGATATTTTTGGCGTAACATACAGCTCCATGTTTGTTGCAAAAGACCCCGATAATGAAGATTATGCAGTTGTAATTCGCGGAACCAATCCAACGAGTTTAAAATCCTGGCTGGGCGAAGATTTTGAAATTCACAAGTCGGTTGGTTTCAGCAGATTTGTGCCTGGTGCACCGGGAAATGCCAAAATTTCTGAAGGTACCTGCAAAGGCTTAGATGATCTAATAAAGTTAAAAGGCCCGGATAATAATACCAATGTGGTAAGTTTTTTAAAGCTGGCCAATAAGATAAAAAAGATCAGAAAACTATATGTAACCGGCCATAGTTTGGGAGGAACACTTACACCGCCATTTTATACTTATCTCTGTTATAAAATATTTGGCGGTCCGGTACCTGCCGATGTAACTGCCTGCCCGTATTCGTTTGCAGGCCTTACTGCCGGTAACCAGGGTTTTAATGATTTTATTAAACCCTATATTAACGCCAATAATCAACCATGGCGCTATGTAAATCCGAATGATATAGCTCCTAAATTATGGGAATCGCTGGATGCTCTGAAAAATATTTATGCTGCCAAAGGTTTGCATTTCGGCTCTCCCGAATCGGAATTTATGGATTATCTTTTTGACAGGGCAAAGGACAACAATTATATGCAACCACCCGGCAGTGAATTTACACTGCCTGCAGTATTTAACCCCTGTGAAACCATCTGGCTTTTTCAGGCGCTTTACCAACACCACTATACCACCTATATAAGCCTGGTTGATAGTTTGTTTGCTCAAAAAAAATGACAGTTTGATATCTGCAATAAAAAAGCCCCGCTGTAAATCAGCAGGGCTTTTATCTATAAAAATAAATTTACTTTTTTGTATTCTTAATATTCAGATCTGCACCATCTAAAGCTGCAATCAATGTTTTGTATTTTGAGGTAACTTCCGCAGTTTGTTCTTGATCATTCAAGGTTAAAACTCCTTTTGATACAGCAAGCGAAAAATTATCTTTCTCAATTAACTTATCAGCAGTTAAAGCTTCAATAAGCTTGTCGGTAGGCACTTTCAACGCATCCGGATTAGCAGTAACCCTTAAATTGCTGCTGTCGTTTTTAATGATAGAGATTTCTTTTTTCATTTCCCTCATTTCATGCTTTGGTATTGCACTGCCATACATAGATGCAAGGGTAGGAGCAATAACCAAAGAAACGATACTCATCAGTTTAATTAAGATATTCATTGATGGGCCAGAAGTATCTTTAAAAGGATCACCAACGGTATCACCGGTTACAGAAGCCTTGTGTGGTTCTGATTTTTTGTAAAACATTTCACCGTTAATTTCAACACCGGTTTCAAAAGATTTTTTTGCGTTATCCCATGCACCACCGGCGTTGTTCATAAACATACCCATCAACACACCACTAACAGTTGCACCGGCTAAAAAGCCACCCAATACTTCGGGACCAAAAGCAAAACCAACAATTAATGGAGATAATAAAGCAATGGCACCAGGCAGCATCATTTTTTTAAGCGATGCTTCGGTAGAAATTGCCACACACTTATCATACTCAGGTTTGCCTGTACCTTCCATAATACCCGGAATGGTACGGAACTGGCGGCGAACTTCTTCTACCATCGCCATAGCGGCTTCTCCCACAGCACGGATGGCCAATGAAGAGAAAATAAAAGGAATCATTCCACCTACAAACAAACCAGCCAAAACCGGTGCTTTGTAAATATCAATACCTTCAATACCACTGATACCAACAAAAGCTGCAAATAAAGCCAGCGCAGTTAATGCAGCAGAAGCTATGGCAAAACCTTTACCGGTAGCCGCAGTAGTGTTACCAACTGCATCTAAAATATCTGTTTTTTCACGAACTTCTTTTGGTAACTCACTCATTTCTGCAATTCCACCTGCGTTATCGGCAATTGGTCCAAATGCATCAATGGCAAGCTGCATAGCTGTTGTAGCCATCATACCGGCAGCAGCAATAGCCACACCATATAAACCTGCACACCAAAAACTCATATAAATACCAGAAGCCAGAACAAGAATTGGTAAGAAGGTACTTTCCATACCCATTGCCAAACCACCAATGATGTTGGTAGCGTGGCCCGTACCAGACTGGCGGATGATTGTATTAACCGGACGCTTACCCATGGCCGTGTAATATTCGGTGATGATACTCATTAAAGTACCAACCGCTAAACCAACCATGATGGCGCCAAAGATGCCGTTTTTGGTGAACTCATGTCCACGTAAAGTCATGGTATCGGGCATTAAATAATTTACCAGAAAGTAAGAAGCTATTGCCGTTAAAACAATTGAACCCCAATTGCCCATATTTAAAGCATTCTGTACTTTTTGTGTGCTTAAACCTGCAGTTTCGCTGATGCGTACAAACCAGGTACCTACAATAGAAAATAAAATACCCATCGCTGCAATCAGCATTGGTAAAAGGATGGGAGACATACCACCAAAGTTATCGTTCAACGCATTTGTTTCTCTACCCAAAACCATGGTTGCTAAAACCGTTGCAACATATGAACCAAATAAATCGGCACCCATACCAGCAACATCACCCACATTATCTCCTACGTTATCGGCAATGGTTGCCGGGTTACGAGGATCATCTTCCGGAATACCAGCTTCTACTTTACCAACCAGATCGGCACCCACATCGGCAGCTTTTGTATAAATACCACCACCCACACGGGCAAATAAAGCAATAGACTCGGCACCCAGACTGAAGCCTGTTAAAACCTCAATGGCCTGCATTAATTGCTTTGCATATTCCGGTGTATTGATTGGTGCATTTACAAACAGCGTGTATAAAATAATAAATAAACCACCCAGGCCCAATACCGCTAAACCAGCAACGCCTAAACCCATAACACTGCCACCGGTAAAGGAAACCTTTAAGGCTTTTGATAAACTGGTACGGGCAGCCTGTGCTGTACGTACATTGGCTTTGGTAGCCACTCTCATGCCTATAAAGCCGGCAAGAGCGCTAAAAAATGCACCAATAATAAATGCAATTGCAATAGTCCAATGGCCGCCGTGTGCCTGGTTGGTTTGGCCCATAAAGCCTAATAATAATGCTGCAATTACAACAAAATAACCAAGAATTTTGTACTCGGCTTTTAAAAAGGCCATAGCACCTTCAGCAATGTAAGTGCTGATCTCTTTCATGCGTTCGTTACCGGCATCTTGTTTAGATACCCACGCAAATTTTATAAAAGTGTAAAGCAGGCCTACAATGCCCATGGCTGGAATAACATAAATCAAATTGTTCATAAGTAATATTTGTTCTGAATTTTGGACGGCAAAAATAGGGGAAAAGGGGCAAAAACAGCCAGAATTGATTGTTTAATTACTATTTGAATGTAGAGCCCTGGTTACTTTATACAAATGATTTGTTGATTTTATGGTAAGCATCGCCCAGGCAATTTGTTATATCACCGGCAATCATAGCCTCTTGCGAAAATTTGATAGCTGCAATATCTCCGGCCAAACCATGTAAATAAACTCCAAGTAAAGAAGCATGTATAGCACTGTAACCCTGTGCCAGCAAACCTGTGATGATTCCAGTCAACACATCGCCACTGCCAGCGGTTGCCATGCCTGCATTGCCTGAGCTATTAAAATAACCTGTTCCATCGGGTGTACTTATAAAACTATAATGCCCTTTTAAAACAATATTAATGTTAAGTTCATTTGATTTTGATAGAGCAAGCGTCAATCTTTCAAACCCGTTTTCAGTTTTCCCAAACAGCCTTTCAAATTCTTTGGGATGTGGTGTTAGGATAGATTGTGGAGGAATAAGATTTAGTAGTTCTTTATTATCTGCCAGGATGTTTAATGCATCTGCATCAATAACCATGGGTGTTTTTACTGCTGTAAAAACATCTGCCAATAATTTTTTGTGAGATGGTTGTGTACCAATGCCCGGGCCAATGCCGATTGCATTGAATTGTTCAATTTTATTTGCAGATGATAAATAATCTTCGCCTGCAACAAAAGCCATTGCTTCTGGTACTGCGGTTTGTAAAATATGGTAGCCACTTTCGGGAATATAAGTTGTTAGTTTGCCTACGCCACTGCGTAAACAGGCAAGCGATGATAAAACGGCAGCGCCCATCATGCCTTTAGAGCCGCAAAGCAAAGCTGCATGGCCATACGTGCCCTTGTGTGCAAATTTTTCTCTTGGTTTGTAAATACTTTTTATCAGTACTTCATCAATCATTTCAAAATTGGCAGTTTCGTTTTCTTCAAAAGATGAATGCAGACCGATGTGCAACAGGTGTACTTCGCCACAATAGCCTTCATTTTCCTGCAATAAAAAAGCAAGTTTATAATTTTGAAAAGAGAGGGTATGATCAACTTTTACAACAGCATTGCCTTTTGAACTTTTATCAGCAAACAAACCCGAAGGAAGATCAATAGAAATTTTTATTGCGCTGGAGTTATTGATGTGATTGACGAGGCCTTCACTTATCTCTTTTAACGGTTTGTTTAAACCGGTGCCGTACAAGGCATCAATAATAATATCATCTGCATTAATTACCGGAAAAAACTCAGGCGATTGTATAAAATGAATATCGGTAGTGCAAGCATGTAATTTTACCAGGTTGGTCTGAAAATCATCGCTGCCCAAATTTCCAAACTCAAGTATGTAAACTGTTACCTGGCATTTGTGTTCAATCAGTAACCTTGCAATTGCCAAACCATCGCCGCCATTATTACCCTTGCCGCAAAAAATGCGGAAATGAAAGCTGCCGGAATTTTTACCGATTAGCCAGTTGTAACATGCTGTAGCAGCACGTTCCATCAGATCAACAGAAGTAATGGATTCGTTTTCGATTGTAAAAGCATCCCAGTTTTTTATTTGCGCTGCGGAGAAAATTTTCATGTACTAAAGTTACAAACTCTTTCCATCATTGTATTTATTCTGTGCTTCCTCCGTGCCAACCTGATTTTTGCTGCAGGCAAAAATCAATTTACAATTCCACCAGATTATTATTAGTGTTTTGAAAGGCTTAATAATTTTTTATGCAAATCAAGTATCTGCGGCAGCAACATTTGTTGCTCATCATTTTTAATTACAAAATCGCAGAGTTTCATTTTAATGGTATCGTCCATTTGCTTATCCATACGGGCAATCACATCTTCCCGTGTAATGCCATCACGGTGCATGGTGCGTTGAATGCGGAGTGGGACAGGGGCGGTTACCCCAATCACATAATCAAGCTGTTGCTGTGCGCCACTTTCAAAAATTAAAGCAGCTTCTTTTATACTGTAGGCGGTTGTATGTTGCTTCATCCATTTTTCTGCATCATTTATAGTTGCAGGATGAACAATGGAATTAAGTTTGTTCAATTTTTCGGGAGATGAAAATACAATCTCAGCCAGGTATATTTTATCCAGCTTTCCATTTTTATAAACTTCGTTTCCAAATTGAAGTTTAATTTTTTCTTTTAATTCCTCATCGGTATTCATCAATCTTTTGGCAGCATCATCTGCATAATACACAGGTATACCAAGTACTTCAAATACTTTGGCTACGGTACTTTTACCACTGCCTATGCCGCCTGTTAAACCTACTTTTATCATAAGCCTTAAATTAAATTTGCGATTTTAGATTGCCGATTTCGGATTTAAAAACTCCGTAACCTACACAAATCTAAAATCGCAAATCTGAAATCTAAAATCAGTAATTATTTCTTAACCTCTGCAACCGGTTTATTAATATTAGCCGTCCACTCCATACTGATGGCGCTGCGTTCAATTTTAATATAGCTGCCAGGGCTGGTTTCCAGTACAAGGGTAGCATCATCATTCACCTTGTTTACGGTGCCATGTATGCCGGCAATGGTAACAATCTTATCGCCTTTTTGCAGATTATTGATAAACTCTTTTTGCTTTTTTGCTTTTTTTGCCTGCGGCCTTATCATAAATAACCAAAAAACCAGGATCATTGCACCCATCATAATTGGAGTTGTCCATGTGCTTGTACCAGAGTTAACCTGTAAAAAAATACTTAATAATTGCATGTTGTTTGTTTAATTGTTTATAAAGTTGCTAATGTTAATCAGATAATGAAATATTCTTTTTGTTACTTTTCTTTAAGCACATCGCCGGTTAAAACCAGTGCCGGAAATTCGGGTTTTGCATTTGATGCAACTGTGATGGTTTTATGTGCCGGGCCAACACGTCCTTTACTATCAAATACAATTTTTATAAAACCAATTTCGCCGGGCATAATAGGCTTTTCTGGTTTTTGCGGAACCGTGCAGCCGCAACTGGCCGATGCCTGCACCACTACCAATGGTTGGGTGCCTGTGTTTCTGAACCGGTAACTGTACTCTACTTTTTCACCATCGGTTACTTTACCAAAATTGTAGGCAGAGTCAATGATTTGAACCGTGGTAGAATCTTTTGAAGCCAATACTTTCTGGGTTGCGGGGTCAACGGCGTTTTTATCTTTTCGCTTTACATCGCAGGAAATAAGGGAAGCCACTGTTAAAACAAATAAGATGATTTTTTTCACTTTCTATTTTTTTTGCAAAGTTATTTATATCGTACTGTTTTTATAACTCTTCTTTACTATTTTATTTCCGGCCTGCAATTCTTTGTGAATATTATCAAGCAATCCGTTTACAAACTGGCCGCTTTGTACGGTGCTGTAATCCTTTGCCAGGTCAATATATTCATTAATGGTAACCTTGGTTGGGATGGTTTCAAAAAACAGAAATTCGCAAACGCCCATTTGCAGAATAATGAGATCCAGCGCAGCGATACGCTCGGCATCCCAGTTTTTTAATTTGGGTTTTATAAGCTCCAGGCAAATTTCTTTTTTATCTAAAACGGTTTTTAAAAGGCTTTGGGCAAACTCCCGTTTTTCTTTGCTGAGTATATCTGTAAAATCGGTATTGCCGGGTTTGCTTAAAAAATTAAGTACCAGTTGGTTCATCATTTCGGCATCATCATCCCAATGTATAAAATGCTCTTCTACATGATTTATAAAATCTTCGTTGGGAAGCATCAGGTTGCAGAAAATAAATTCAAGCATTTCTTTTTCAAGCTTACCTGTTCTGCTCTGCTCTTCAATATATTCGGCATATTCCGGTGAAGAAACCAATTGCAGGTATATCTTTTTCAGCAATTCTGCATCTACAATATGCTGTGGTTTTATTTCGGCAACAGCCGCTTTAAAACTTATATTCTCTACAATTTTCCAAAGTAATTCGTTGCCGGCAATTTTTGTGTTTATGTTGAGGTCGGCTGCTGTGGGCAAATGTTTGGATGCTTTTTGGCGGGCATCGGTTTCGGAATAGCGGGCAACTTCGGTTATAAAATAAACGAGGTAGGTAAAAATCTGCCTGCTTTGCTCAATTTTTTTTGTGAGAATGCCGGTTGCTTCACCGGGTTTTGCATCGCCATTCATACTATCAATGCTGTATAAGGTCTGCATTACTTTTACACGGATATTTCTTCTACTGATCATGGCTTAAAGAACTTTTTCTTTTAAAGCTGCAAATGTATGAAGAAGTTTGGGGTTTTAGGCTTAGGAAGTTTAGAGTTTAGAGGTTTAGTTTTTGCCTTTGGCAAAAAAGTATTGCCACTGAGGCACTGAAACACGGAAGATAACCTGTATTTTTTCCGTGCTTCTATGCCTCTGTGGCAATTTACCTTTGTTGCAAAGCAACGAACTGACAAAAAAT
>JAYURR010000045.1:0-18016 GCA_043756605.1 Chitinophagaceae bacterium | reverse complement strand
ACAAAATAACCTGTAGTTAGATGAAAAAAAATTTTTCAATATTGTTTTTTATGCTGCTTTTTTTTACAGGTGTAAAAGCAAATACCAATAGCGATACTATTTATACTTATTACGATGCTGCAAGAAATAAATATGTATTAAAGCTGAATGAACTACAGTACATACCAGTAAATAAAAAAGAAAGTTCATCGGGTGTATATAGCGGAGGTACTTATGAAAGCAAGGAATTAAATAGTGCAGAAAGAGAAAAATTAGTAAGCCTTTTTAAAGTTGCTCTGGCAAATAAAAAAGCGCAAACTAATAAAAATATAAAACCAAATGCAGCCGTAGAAATCAGCATTAACAACAAAAAAATAAGTTTTATCCTGAGGGCAAAATCAGCAATAAACAATTCATTAAATCAGTATATAAAACAATTAATTAAAAATTTAAAAACATGAAAAAACTAGTGCTCCCCGTAATAATTATTGTTTTGCTTGGTTGCTCCGGCACACCCGCTGCAAAATGGGATGCCGCCACCGCTTCTAAAACATGCTTCGATGGTGCCACAAAAGGCAAGTACGATTTAACCGGTCCGCAACTGAACCGCATAAAAGGTATATGTGATTGTGTTGGCCAAAAAATGGTAGCACAGTTTAAAACCGAAAAAGAAGCTAATGAAAAAATGCTGGATGCAGCACCTATTGCTACTGAGTGTAAAGAAGAGTGGGAGAAAGAACAAATAGGCAAATAAAATTTTTAAGAAACCATCCTTTAAAATGATTAAGAAATGAAAAATTTAGTTTTAAAAATACTTGCCATACCTGTAATTATATTTTACAGTTGTTCCGGCAATGCCGGAAATAAAGAGACTTCCGGCACTGTTGTTAATCAAAATCTTTTTGTAATAGCAAAAGAAATAAATAAAAAATGCCCGATTGCAATAGATGAAAATACCAGAATGGATAGTGCTACGGTGTTTAATGAATACATGATCACTTATCATTACAGCATAAATACAGTTAGCAACAAAGATGTTGATCTGGCTAAGTTTAAAGCAAGTATGCAGTTGGCCATGGATGAAAAATACAAAACAGATGCACAATTAAAAATTTACCGTGATAATAAAATCGCCATTGCTTATGATTATAAGGATAAAACAGGCGACTTCCTTTGCTATTTTATTGTTGGCGAAAAATAAAAAATCTAAAAATACAATGAAGAAAATAATATTGCTTGTCTTGATAATTATTGCTGCAATTAGCACCCAGGCTACATCAGAAAGTATATTAAAAAATGCCAGTAAAATCAGCCAAAAGAAAAACATAAAAAATATGGATGACCAAGTTGCACCTAAGGAACAAAATGGATATTATGTAAATGAACCAAGCCAATATGGCGACGATTTAAAAATTATATTTTCATCTTTGCCTTTTAATGGAGGTGATGGCCAGGTAGCAAATAGTTTTACATCTGCCAGTAGAGTATATGCAAAACTTACTGTTGCAAAAGGCACTTTAAAAGATGTGCTGAAAATTGCAGATAATGATGATGGTATAAAAATTTACCTGGAATTGTACAGTGAGACGGGAGAAAAAATTAAAAAATTTGCAAGCATTGCAGAAACGTTTGCACTTACAAATGCCCAGGCAAATAGCAAATCAATCACATTAGATATTTTGCCCGACCCCGCTATTTTTAATAACGCAAAGCAGAGCGATTTTTGGGTAGGTGCAGCATTTGCTTATGGCCACAACCAATATAATTTTACACAAAACGGAAATTACAAAGTAGGGCTTTTTGTTACAAACGAAAAAACAGATGATTGGGGCAAACCAGTTTATGGTGATGATATTGTTTTTGCAGAATATTTTACTTACAATTTTTCGGCAAAAGATGCAGCAAATATTGTAAAAGAAAGCCAAACAATTAGTGATGCTAAAAATAGTGCAGTTAAAAATGCCATTACTCCATTGCCAAAAGAGTGGACAGCAAAATCAGCGGCAACAGTAATGGGTTTTACACAGGCACAGTTAATAACCATGTATCAAAATAGCTTTACCAAAAAAATGGATGCACACACAGTTGTAAAGTTTCATGCATCTACATCAAACGGAGGTTGGACAGTTGTTAATAATGATTTCGGAATTCCAGTTTACCGTTACAGCAATCAGTGGTACACCATTTTTATTAAATACCCATCGGGTAAAAGTTGCTTTTACCAGGGCTTTGGTTTACGCCAGCAATATAATGGCGCCGGCACTTATGGTGCTGCTTCTATTGATAGAAATGATTATTACATGACAGATTGTGCAACAATGCAATAGCTAATTGCTGATAACACTCAACGCTGTCCGTCTGTTTAAAGCTTTTCCGCTTTCGGTTTTATTTTCGGCTATTGGGCTTGTGCTGCCAAACCCTTTGTAGGTAAGGCGTTGGGCGTTGATTGATTTGCTTAATAAATATCCTACAACAGCTTTTGCCCGGCTGGTAGAGAGCAGGAGATTATCTTTTTCCTGCCCAATATTATCGGTATGTCCGTCAAGTTGAATTTTTAAATTTGGATTGTCAGTTAACAAAGCAACCAATTTGTCCAGTTCGCTTTTTGATTCATTTTTTATATCAAATTTCCCGGTTTCAAAAAAGATATTTTTCAATATGATCGTTGCGCCTTTTTCAATTGGTTGCAAGGGTATGTTTACAGTAAAAACAGAATCGGTATTATTTTTTTGTAACGAAAAATTATCAGAGTAAAACAGATAACCCTTGCGGTTTACATTAAAGGCATAATCTTTACCAACCGGTAATGTAACCAGATAATTACCATCTTCATCTGTTTGTATTTTGCTTATGCGGTTGCCGTTTTTAATATCAGTTAATTCAACAGCAGATGGTAAACCCGCTGTTGTTTTTTTATCAAATACTTTCCCTTTTACCCACAAGGTTTTTAGTGGCCTTATATCATCTCTTAATTGAAAAGAGTATAAATCAAGACCACCTTTGCTATCTCCGCCATCGCTGGCATAATAAGCAGTTTTGCCATCGGCTGCAACAATTAATGAGCCCTGGTCGTCAATTGTGTTAACAGGGTAACCCAGGTTTTCTGCAACTACCCAACTGCTGTCGTTTACTTTTTTACTAAAAAATAAATCTGTCATTCCGTAACCGGGATGGCCGTTGCTGTTGAAGTAAAGTGTTTCATTATCGGCATGCATAAAGGGGCAGCTTTCATCGCCGCTGGTATTTACAGCTTCGCCTAAATTTTCGGGGCGGCTCCACTTGCCCGTTGGCAAGCGGTGTGTAACCCAGATGTCACGCCCACCAAAACCTCCGGCCCGGCTGCTTGCAAAATACAAATCTCTTTTATCGGGCGATAGGGAAGGAGATGATTCCCAGAAATCGGTATTCACTACCGGTCCCAGGTTTTGCGGTTCACTCCAGCCATTGTTTGTTTTTACAGAAAAATACAGGTCGCAACTGCCAACGCCTTCGGGGTAATTACAACCGGTAAAAATGAGTAACTGCCCATCCTGAGAAATGTTTTGTGCACCTTCATTCAGGTTGGTATTTACTTTGCCTCCGAGCGGCTCTGCATAACTCCATTTTCCATTTTCAAAATTACTTTCGTAAAAATCTTCATCACCTGCAATGCGGCGTGTAAAAATCATTTTACTGCCATCAATAGTTAATGAAGGAAAATATTCGAGGTTGTTAGTATTAATGTTTATGCCCAGATTTTGTGGTGCAAACACATAATCCTTTGCAGGATGCTTCTTTTCATAATCTATCGCAAATGTGTAAACTGATTTGCGGTAGTTGCCAGCCTTTATACTTTGTGAATTTAGATTGGGATTAGCTAAAAATTCACTTACTGCATTTAATGCCTGCTGAAATTTGCCCATGCCCGCCAGCGAAATAGAATAGGGAAGCAAATATGTTTTTGAATAAACAGCATCCAGTTTTAAGGCTACTTCAAAATCGTTTACTGAAGCAGCGTATTTTTTCTGATCGGCATAAATACCTGCACGTGATAAGAATACATCTACAAATTTTGGATCTAATAAAAGTGCTTCATCCAGGTGTTTAAAAGCGGCGGTGTAGTTGCCTGCTGTGGCTTCTTCGTACGCCTGGCCGTAAATTTCACCGGCTTTCTTATTTACCTTTTCAGGATCGTACCATTGGGCTTTGGCAATAGAATGGTTTACAATCAGGATGCTAACAGCAAGAAAAAATTTTAGAACGTTTTTTTTTAACAGCATTTGTTTTATTTCAATAATTGAAGATAAAACGAAATATTCCTGAAATGTTGTGTGTAAATTTAAAATAACAAGGTTTTATACTTTGCAACCTTCGAAAAGATTATGGGCATTTTCTGAAAAGAATTGTTCTACCATACCTTGTTTCCCAGGTGCTTCTTGCAGTATCTCTCCGGTTTGTAATCAAAATAGATAAACCAGTGCGTTTGCAACTGTCTTTGTAAATGCCGCATATAGTATCACTTACCGGACTCCAGTTAACCGGATATAAAGTGTCGGCCTGTATAAAAACGGTATCATTAAAATTAATGAATTGATGATAATTGCGGCGTATTGAATCTTTTCTGAACCATGATGATAATGTTTCATAACAAGGGTCAATTGGAGCTACTTTTGATGTGGCAACAAATCCAATAGCATAAAGTATAAGCCCATTCACTAAAATAATATTAAAGAGAAGTTTCTTTTTCATAAGGCCAAAAAATTAGTGTAACAAAAGCTATAATTATTGATAATAGTAAATCTATCCAATCAAAAGTAAATTGTTTAGGAAAGAATATCTGTATTATTTCTGTAAAAGACACTACAATAATAATTAACGCTGCTTTTGTTTTCAGAGGCAAAGCATCTGAAATATACAATATCAAAAAACAGGTTAAAGAATATGCCCACAAACAATCGGGAAAGTGATTGAGAAAAAATATAGTAACAGGAGATTTGTTTATTAGCAGGTAATAATTAGGAGTTTGGAAATAATCAGATGCCCATTTGTGCAACACCAAATCAGGTTTATGAAAAAGGAGATATACAGCCAATCCAATTAAAAGTGGGAAGCCACATTTCCATAACAACGGTTTAAAAAGTTGCTTACGGCACATTGATGTACTTGTGTATTTGCAAACTCAATTCCCATTGCGGATTTTGCTTGATATACTCAATGAGCAACGGCGTAACCTCAGCAGCCTTATCCCATTCGGGCTGTAAAAACAATTTGCATGATGATGAAACCAAAGCTGCATATTTTTCAGCCCAGTTAAAATCCGACTTATTAAAAACAACTATTTTTAATTCGTTGGCAAGCGGTAAAATTTCTGGCAGTGGCGCTTTAAATTTTTTGGGCGAAAGGCAGATCCAATCCCAGCTACCACTTAACGGATGAGCACCGGAAGTTTCAATATTGGTTTCTAAACCGGCAGCTTGAAGTGTGGCAGTTAATTCATCTAAATTATGCATCAAAGGCTCCCCACCGGTAATAACAACAAGCTTTGCAGGTGTATTTTTAATTGCCAATTGCAAATTGCCAATTGCCAATTGCTCATGTTTACTTGCATCCCAGCTATCTTTTACATCGCACCAAACACAGCCAACATCGCATCCGCCCAGGCGTATAAAATAGGCGGCCCGGCCCTGGTGATAGCCTTCGCCCTGTATGGTGTAAAAATGTTCCATAACAGGCAATGTGGCCGTTGTTGAAATCTGAGAATTGATAGTTGGCAATTTTTAATTTTTAATTTTTAATTCGGCAGCAGTAAAAGTATTCATCAGCAAAGCCGCAATGGTCATAAGTCCTACGCCGCCCGGTACAGGTGTTATATAGCTGCATTTTGGGGCAACGTGTGCAAAATCAACATCACCTTTTATTGCAAATCCGCTTTTTTTTGATTTGTCTGCAACCCTGGTTATTCCTACATCTATAACCACGGCATTTTGTTTTACCATATCGGCTTTTAAAAATTCTGGTATGCCCAATGCAGCAATAATAATATCTGCCTGCAAACAAATATCTTTTAAATTTTTAGTACGGCTATGACAAACCGTTACTGTACAATTTCCCGGATAGGTATTTCTGCTGAGCAGGATGCTTATGGGCCGGCCAACAATGTTGCTACGGCCAATTACAACTGCATGTTTACCGCTTGTTTCAATTTTATAATGCTCCAGCATCAATAAAATTCCGTAAGGTGTTGCGGGTATAAATGTAGGTAAACCTTGTACCATTTTTCCAATACTCATCGGGTGAAAACCATCTACATCTTTATCAGGATTGATGAGGTTGATTATTTTTTCTTCATCAATCTGTTTGGGTAATGGCAGTTGCACAAGAATGCCATCCACATCATCATCTTTATTCAGTTTTTCAATAGCTGTAATCAGTTCGCTCTCTGCAATATTTTCATCAAGGCGAATGAGGCTGCTTTTAAAACCAACTTCTTCGCAATTTTTAACTTTGCTGGCAACATAGGTTTCGCTGGCACCATTGCTACCAACCAAAACAGCCGCCAAATGCGGTGTTTTTTTGCCATCAGCTTTAAAAGCAATGGTTTTTTCTTTTACTAATTCTTTAACTGATTGCGAAACAATCTTTCCATCTAAAATTTGCATGGCGCAAAAGTAATCAAGTATTTGCTTATAAATATTACCAAAAATTAGTATTTTAAAATGCTGTGTATTATCTTGGCTTATCTAATTTCCAAAAAAATAATATGAAGACTAAAATATTATTATTGATGCTTTTAGTTGTAAGGCTGCATACACTTTGTGCCCAATCGTTGCGCTATTCACTTGCGCAACCTTATATCAGTTTATCTGCCTACAGTTCAAAGCAAACTGACCCCCTTTCATTTACGGGAAACCAGGCAGCATTAGTGCAAGCCAAATCTGCAGGTATTGGAATTTTTGGCGAAAGAAGGTTTTTACTGGCCGAAACCAGTGTTTATACATTGGGTGCATCATTACCAACCCGTTTGGGCAATTTTGGAATACAGGTAAATTATGCAGGCTTTAAAAATTTTAACGAAAATAAAATAGGCCTGGCTTACGCAAGAAAATTAGGTAAACTGGTAGATGTTGGCGTACAGTTTAATTATTATGGATACCGCATTCCATCTTACGGTACTGCAACCACAATTAATTTTGAAATTGGCGCCATGCTGCATCTTACAGATAAATTAAATGCAGGCTTGCATGTTTATAATCCCGTTGGAGGAAAACTTAGAAATGTCCGGGAAGAAAAACTTGCATCTGCTTATAAATTTGGTTTGGGTTATGATGCTTCCGATAAATTTTTTATTAGCTCTGAAATTATTAAAGAAGAAGATAAAGCAGTTAATATAATTGCAGGTTTGCAATATCAATTTGCAAAACAATTTTTTGTAAAAGCCGGGTTTATCAGCGAGTCAGCAACCGTTTATGCAGGCGCAGGCGTTGCATGGAAAAATTTACGGATAGATATTTCATCAAGCTATCATCCTCAGCTTGGGTTTTCGCCAGGTTTATTATTGATTATGCATTTTATACCGAAAGCAGAATGAGAATTTTTTTTACAATAATCTTTCTTTTTTTTCTTTGCATGCATTCCTTTGCACAGGTTACAGAACCTGTTACACCCAACACCGAACAGCAATTGGAAAATGTTACAGAAAATAATGAAGATATGGAGACTGAAGACGACTCTTACCTGCAACAAATGATACAGTTTATTAAAAATCCGATAGCCCTAAATGATGCTGATGTAGCAGATTTAAATCAACTCAGAATTCTTACTCCCATTCAGATACAGGGTTTTTTGCTGTACCGGAAACTGGTTGGCAAACTAATTGATGTGTACGAGTTGCAGGCAGTGCCCGGCTGGGATATTGCAACCATTCAAAAAATAAGGCCATACATAAGCGTTAGTATGCAAACTTCTGCAGCAACTACTTTAAAAGCAAGGCTAAAAAAAGGTGAGCATATTGTTTTATTCAGGCTGTCGCAGGTGCCAGAAAAATCGAAGGGTTATTGGATAGATTCATCAACAGCAACAAATTTTTATCCAGGCTCACCACAAAAAATATTACTCAGATATAAATACAATTATAAAAATATTTTGCAGTACGGCATAGTAGCCGAAAAAGATGCAGGCGAACAGTTTTTTAAAGGCAAACAAAAACACGGATTTGATTTTTATTCGGCACATATTTTTATAAAAAAACTTGGCATTATAAAAGCATTGGCCATTGGCGATTTTACAGTAAACCTGGGCCAGGGCCTTACACAATGGCAAAGCCTGGCTTTTAAAAAAAGTGTAGATGTAATCAATATAAAAAGAGAAGCAGATATTTTACGTCCATACAATTCTGCCGGCGAAATTAATTTTCACAGAGGGATTGCGGTAACGCTTGCAAAAAATAAATGGCAGCTTACCCTTTTTGGTTCGTACAAAAAAATTGATGCAAATTTGGTTACAGATACTTCTCAAAGTCAGGATGATTTTATTTCATCATTGCAAACATCGGGCTATCACCGCACAAAAAGCGAAACTGATGATAAGGGTATTCAGCGGCAAGTGGCATTTGGCGGTAATTTGTCGTGCCGAATCAAAAGATTGCATCTCGGTTTAAATGCTATTCAATATAAATTTAGATTTCCGTTAGTAAAATCTGCCGATGCCTACAATAAATATGCACTCAGCGGCAATAGTTTTGGTAATTATAGTTTCGATTACAGTTATACTTTCCGCAACCTGCATTTTTTTGGTGAGGCGGCTTTTTCATCCTCGTTCAGCAAGGCTTTTGTAAACGGGTTGTTGGTTAGTGCTTCATCAAAAGTAGATGTGAGTTTGCTATACCGTAATATTTCAAAATCGTACCAATCCCTTTATTCATACGCATTTACAGAGAGTACATACCCTACAAACGAAAAAGGTTTGTATGCAGGTATTTCCATCAGGCCAAATAATGCCTGGCGCATTGATGCCTACGCAGATTTTTATAAATTCCCCTGGCTCAGATATAGGGTAGATGCCCCGTCAACCGGTTCAGATTACCTGATACAATTGAATTACAAACCAAATAAGCAGCTAGAAATTTATACAAGATATCATGCTGAATCAAAAGCAATTAACGTAAATCCGGCACAGCTAACTTTATCGCCGGTTATACAGCAACCTAAAAAAAACTGGCGCACACAGATAAGTTATAAAATCAATACCACTGTAACAATCCGAAACAGAACAGAACTGGTTTGGTTTGATAAAAAAGGAATTGCCGAAGAACAGGGTTTTTTAAGCTATCTGGATTTTCTTTATAAACCAATGCTTAAGCCATACTCCGGCAGTGTAAGACTGCAATATTTTGAAACGGATGGATATAACAGCCGGTTATACGCCTATGAAAACGATGTTTTATACAGTTTTTCAATACCGGTTTTTTATGATAAAGGCGTTAGGTATTATATAAACTTAAACTATGATCTTACCAAAAAGTTAAGTTTTTGGGTAAGATGGGCACAAACCGTTAATAATGATAAAACTGTTGTTGGTAGCGGATTAGATGAAATTAATGGTAACCTGAAAAGCGAAATAAAGCTGCAGGCTGTTTATAAATTTTAACAAATTTTATGAGTAAAGCAGCTTTTTAAAATGCTTTATTGTCATTAAGAAGGATATAAGACTCGGGAAAATTAATTTAACATTATTTTGACGTTAAGAAATTATCCTTATTTTTACACATCATTAAACTTAATTAAATGCACATGAGAAGATTTTTATCACTGTTCACAATGTTGATGCTCTGTGGGGTGTTGGCATTTGCCCAAAGCCGGGTGGTGACCGGTAAGGTTACTGATATTGACGGTAACCCAGTATCTTTTGCTTCTGTAAAAGTTAAAGGAACTAACACCGGCGTATCTGCCGATGCAAATGGTGCTTACTCTCTTAAAGTAAACCCAGGAGCAATTTTAGTAATTTCCGGAGCAAGTTTTAAAGAAACTGAAGTGCCAGTAGGTACTCAGAATGTTTTAAACACAGTTATGGAAAAAGGTGGTGGCGAAATGAAAGAAGTTGTTGTTACCAGTGCCTTCGGCATTAAGCGTACAGCAAGAAGTACTTCTTCAAACGTTCAAAACCTAACCGGCGATCAGGTTAATACCATTCGCCAAACTAACGTTAACAACGCTTTGGCAGGTAAAGTAGCAGGTGCACAGGTTCGTAGCCAGTCAGTTGCTAAATTAGGTGCTGAAACTACAGTTCGTTTACGTGGTGAAAATGGTTTTGGTGTTGGTGCAGGTGCTTTATACGTGGTTGACGGAACTATCATGCCAAGTGGTGCTGATATCAATCCTGATGATGTTGAAGATTATTCTGTATTACAAGGCCCGGCTGCTGCAGCTTTATTTGGTCCGGATGGAGCAAATGGTGCGGTTGTAATTACATTAAAAAGAGCTAAAAAGAATGCCAGAGGAATTGGTTTGGAATTAAATATGGGCGTTCAATTTGATAACGTGTACATTGTTCCTGATTACCAGAACTCTTATGCAGGTGGTGCAAACGGAGATTTAACGCTATATACTTATAAGCCAGGTCAGCCAATTGGTTGGAAAGCATTGGATGGTAAATATTATCATGATTATTCTGATGATGCTAGCTGGGGGCCACGTATTGCAGGCCAGGAGTATATTCCATGGTATGCATGGTATCCTGGAAGTGAGTATGCTTTTAAAACTGCAAAGCTTACACCTCAGCCTACAAACGTACGTGACTACTGGAATACCGGTGTTACCCGTACAACAAACGTTGCTTTTTCAAAAGCTACCGATGCATTAAATATGAGGGTTTCTTACACCAATCTTGATATTAAAGGTATTACACCAACAGAATATTTAAGACGTCATACATTAAATGCAAATATGACAGCAGAGTTAAGCACTCGCTTTACCCTGGGTGTTAACTTAAACTATATTGCAGAAAACAGAAATACAGAGAGCGATGATGGATACTCTAACCAAACAACCGGAACATTCGGTTCATGGTGGCACAGAGATCTTGATATCAGTAAATTAAGAGAGTTGAAAGGTTTAATGAGTCCTGAAGGCGTTTTAGCTAGCTGGAACAAAAATAACCCGGATGCTTACACAGCTTCTAATCCTCAAAAATCTTGGGCTGGTAACTATTGGTACAATCCATACCAGTATTTTGATTATGTTGATAACAGCATCAGAAGAGACAGGCTTTACGGCGATGTATCTTTAACTTATAAAATCAATAACGATCTTAAAGTTAAAGCCACTTACCGTAAAAACCAGTTAACTACAAACCAGGAAATTACTTACAAATCAGAGTTGGAGTTTGGTGCAAACCAAATGTCATTCAACCCCTTCCAAGGTAATGCTAAAGCAGCTTATGGTGTTGTTAACACTTTCAGCGACCGTCAAAACTATGAAGGTCTTATTTCTTACAGCAAAAAATACAAAAGCTTACAAGTTAATGCAAACGCTGGTTTTGATATCTTAAGAACCAAAATCAGAAACATTAACGCTAATACCATGGACGGTTTAAGTGCTCCGGGTTTATACGCATTAACAAACTCTAAAAGTGCCATTAATTATGGTAATAGAAGAGAAGCATTCACCCGTCGTGGATTATTCATCCGTGCCGATTTTGGTTTCCGTAACTTCCTTTTTGTAGAAGGTACATACCGCAGAGATTATACATCATCTGAGCCAGTAGGAAACTTTATTGAATCTAAATCAGGTGGTATGTCATTCGTGTTCAGCGATCTGATTAAAAAAGCTGTGCCTTTTATCAGTTTTGGTAAAATCAGAGGTTCTATCGGACAGTCTTTAAATACATTAAACTACAATCAGTTAAATGCATTGTATGGTATTGGTGTACAACAGTACAATGGCAACATTACTACCACTGTACCTAATAACCTGGTTGATCCTCAATTACAAGGTGCTACCAATGTTGAAAAAGAAATCGGTATTGAAATGCGTTTCTTTAAAAACAGGTTTGGTTTTAACGTAACTTATTGGGACAGAACAAACAAAGATTTTCCAGTTGATTTAGGTGTACCTGCTCAAACAGGATTTACATTAATATCTAAAAATGTAGGCGAGCTTGCAAAAAAAGGTTGGGATGTAAATGCTTTTGTTAAACCAATACAGTCTAAAAACTTCAATTGGGATATATCAGCTACCTGGGGGTATTTAGCTAAAAATCAAATCATCTCTATTTTTCCTGGTCTTAACAGGATAAATCTTGATAGAACCGGAGCTTTTGCAGGATCATCATCAGCCTATGCAGTAAATGAAGTAGGACAGCAATGGGGCCAGATGTTTGGCGGTGGTATTAAAAGAGTAAACGGGTTACCAGAATTAACTGCTGGTGGTTTATTTGTTCGCCAGGCAGATACTAAGTTTGGTAGCGTATTACCACAATATACAGGTGGTGTTCAAAACACATTCAACCTGTTTAAGCACTTTACAATTAATGTAAATATCGACTATTCTTACGGTGGTAAATTCTTCTCATTATCAGATTTCTGGGGTACTTTCTCTGGTTTAACTGCCCGTACAGCCGAGCTGAACGATCGTGGTATTCCTTTGCGTGATCCAGTTGCTGACGGTGGTGGAGTACACGTATTTGGTGTTGATGCAACTGGTAAAGCTGTTGATTATTATGTTGATGGTCAAACTTATTTCCATCAGTTCAGAACCAATAACATTTCTGAAAACAGCATTTACGATTTAACTTTTGTTAAATTAAGAGAGCTAAGTTTAGGTTATAAGATTCCTGTTGATAAGTTAGGTATTGGCAAGTACGTTACAACTGCAATTTTCTCTGTAGTATCTCGTAACCCATGGTTAATCTATACCAAAAACAAAGGATTCGATCCATCTGAAATCAGTAACGTATATGGTGAAGATGGCCAGCTTCCTGGTACAAGATCAGTTGGTGTTAACTTAAAATTAGGATTCTAAGCATCTCTTTAACAACCAAAAAGCTGTTGCACACTTAATTTTGTGTTTATTAATAACAAAAACAACTAAAAAATGAAAAATATATCAATAAAAAAACTCGCAGCTGCTGCCCTTATCACTTCGGTGATAATGGGTACAGGTTGCGGTAAAATTGACCAGTTTGGTAACATAAACCAGAATCCAAACGGTATCACCCAGCCTATCCCTTCTGCATTGCTTACCAATGTATTAACGCAGGTGGGTAGTATTGCAAGTGGTGTTGTTGCTGGTATTGGTTCTAATCCAAGGTCGGCTAATTATGCTCAGTATATTGCTGAAAATCAATATACCGATGCATCATTAATGGCTTTACCACAGGCTGAAATGGGTGCTGCTTATAGTGGCCCATTGCAGGATTTGCAAACCATCATCAGTTACAATTCTGATCCAAAAACAGCAACAGTTGCCGAAACAGACGGTACTAATATTAATCAGATTGGAATTGCCAAAATTCTTAAAGCCTATATCTTTTGGGTAACTACCGACAGATGGGGAGATATTCCTTACAGCGAAGCATTAAAAGGGGTTGCTGTTTTATTGCCTAAATACGATAAACAAGAAGACATTTACTTTGCTTTAATAAAAGAATGTAAAGAGGCTGGCGCATCTTTAGATTTAGCACCTACAAAAGCTTTAAAAGGAGATATTTTATATGCAGGTGATATATCTAAATGGAAAAGACTGGCTAACAGTTTGCGTATGCTAATGGCGTTACGCTTAACAAATAAATATCCTGCTGCCGGCGGTAAAGCTGCTGTAGAATTTGCTGATGCTGCTGCTGCTGCTGGTGGAATTATTGATGATAATTCGCACAATGCAACAATAAACTATCCTGGTGGAGGGTTTAAAAATCCATGGTTCCTTATTTATGAAGCTCGTGATGACTATGCTTCAAGCAAAACGATGGGAGATGTATTGAATGGCCTGGGAGATACCCGTGGTGCTTCTTTTGGTACAAATAATATTATGTTTCCTGTAGGTTTAACCAGAGATTTGGCAATTGCCTATGGTAACAGTGTTGGAAACGGACAGTCAAGGGTTTTAAATACCAACTTCCGCCAGGCAAACTCACCATATGTCGTAATTTCTGCTGCAACAGTTTTACTTGCAAGAGCTGAGGCTAAAGAAAGATTATGGATTGGTGGAGGTACTGCTGGTGCTGAAGTTGATTATAATGCAGGTATTGCAGCTTCTTATGCACAATGGGGTTTAACCGTTCCGGGCACATATTTAGCTGGCGGTGCAAACTACAATACAGGTGCAGGTGTACCAACCAGTATTGGTGCAGGTACTGCTCCTTACGATAATTTTAGGGCTGCAAGCAGTAATTTACAAGATGCCGCTACAACTACAAAATTAGCACGTATTGCTTTACAGTATTGGATAGCAGCATTTCCTAACGGAGATGATGGTTGGGCTTCATGGAGAAGAACCGGAGTTCCTAACTTACAAACTACCAGGTTTAAAACCGGCCCTTACGTTTTACGTTGGGTATATGGTGCAAACGATTATAGTTTAAATAATGCAGCTACCGTTGCCGCCGCCGCAGCAATTGGTGGTGATAAGCAAGAGACTAAAGTTTGGTGGGATAACTAATAAGAAATTTTTAACCATTCCGGTTGTATTGCCGGAATGGTTAATTATATAAATTTCGTAAACAACAAAAAAAATCACTTAATATGAAATATTTAAACCTTACAAAGATTTTTGCTACTGTAGCAATCACTTCTTTGGTATTTACTGCCTGCGACAAGGCCAAGGTTGCCACTCCCCTGGGAGATAATGGCCAAACCCTTGTAAAAATACTGGGTGGTGCAACACCTGCCGCTGTATCAAAAAGCCCTGTTGACTTTGTTGCAACCCCAACTAAAATTTTGGCAATTGCAGTACGTCGCGATATTCCGAACGAAACGGAATTAAACAAAACTATGATTGTAACCGTAAAAGATGATACGGCTGCTGTAAGAGCTGCTAATCCAGCTTACCTGCGCATGCCAGCCGCCTGGTACACTGTACAGGTTGATGCTGTTAAACCAACAGTTATTGGCGGTAATTACGTATTTACATTTGCGCCAGGGCAATTTTCAAAAGAGCTTTATATTACTATACCAAATGCAACTTTGTTAGATCCAAGTTCATTATACGCATTTGGTTTTACAATAACTACCGCAGATGCTGCTGGTAAAATCTCAACTCAAAAATCGATTGTTGTTGAAATAGGTGCAAAAAATAATTATGATGGTATATATGCTGTTACCGGGCCAATGGTTGATTTAACTGGTGCTCCGTTTACACAATGGAATAACCCGGCAATTGCTGGTTTTCCGGCAGCCAATGGTGGTGCATGGGAAGGACATTTAATTACTTCAGGTGCAAGCACATGTCATTTATTAGACAATACAATTTGGGGATGTAATGGTCACCCAATGTTAAATGCAGGTGCTAATTCTGGTTTTGGTAGTTATGGCCTGGTAGTTAATTTTAACCCTGCAAATGGTACTATCACAAGTGTACACAACTATTATGGTGATCCATCTTACGGTGGCGCAACTGCACTAGGAAATCCTCAGGCAGGAACTGGAGCCCCGCTTTACGCAGCTGCAAATACAAGAAGAGCAACCTTAGATCCTAGTGGTGTAAATGCCGTACAGGGAAATAAGGATATTCTGATAAAATATTTTATGAATCAACCTTCAGTAGTTCCGGCTCCTCCAAACATCCGTATTACTTTTGATGAGAAGTGGAAATACATCGGACCAAGGTAATTTGGTTTTAAAAATACTTTTTTTCAAAGAGCCCCGTTTTGGGGCTCTTTGTTTTTTAAAAACGATTTTAAAGAAATATATGCGCATTTATTTATTTTATGCGTATATTTACTTAATGAAAACAAGATTAAATATTACAATTGAAGATAGTTTGTTAACCAGCATGAAGGCTTATGCCAGCAAGCAACGAACAAGTGTGTCTGAATTGGTGGAACATTATTTTAAAAATATTACCAGACCAGCCAGGGTAAATAGTATTCTTACTTTAGTAGAGAAATTAGAACCTCCGGAAATAGACACTACGGCTGATTTAAAAGACTTATTTTACAAAGAACAGGCAAAAAAATATGGCTTCTAAAGTATTTATTGATGCAAACATATTGCTTGATTTTACATTTAAACGACCAGCATACGAAGAGGCTAAAATAATTATTGAGTTGGTTGTTAATGGCAATATTCAGGCATTTATTACTCCGGCTATTGTACATATAGCGGGGTACTGGCTAACTAAGGCATATGGCGATGCTAAAGCAAAGGAGTTGTTATTGGCATTGCTGTCAGATGTAAAAGTTATTGATATTCCACACCATATTACTTTGGTAGCCCTGCATTCAAAAATAAGTGATATTGAAGACGCATTGCAATACTATGCTGCCATTTATCATAAGTTAGATTATTTTATCTCCAGAGATAAAAAATTACAAAAGGAAAGTATCCCCGTGCTGCAGGTTTATACGCCTAAAGAATTTCTAAAAGAGTTCAAGTAGATTTTTAGCGCTATTTTTCATGTAACTCTTGGAGAATACCGGCACCAGGCTCAAAATCTTTTATCTTTGTTAAAAATAAAAGTATGAGTAATCTACCCGAACAACCGAATCAAATTAATATAGAAATTTCTGAAGAAGTATCTGAAGGAGAATATGCCAACCTGGCCATTATTACACACAGCCATGCCGAGTTTGTAATTGATTTTGTAAACGTAATGCCTGGTACACCCAAGAGCAAAGTTAAAAGTCGTATTATATTAACACCTTTTCATGCCAAACGTTTTATGAAGGCAATGGTTGATAATGTGAAAAAATTTGAAACGGCTAACGGAACCATCCAGGATATGGAAGCAGTGGAAATACCATTTAATTTTGGCGGGCCAACAGCGCAGGCGTAAACTCTTTAGTCTTTAGTTCTTAGTTTTTGGTTTGGGAGAGACAGACCTTTGTTAGGTTTTTTTATTATCTCTTGCCTTAAATTTTTGACCTTTTAAATCCGAATGTCCAAGATAGCTAATCAGTGCATTTGTCATTTTTTTGATTTCTTCAATTAAATAAAAAAGTTCTTCTGATTTTTCATTGCTGATATATTTTTTGTCAAAAGCCCTGTAAACCTATGATTTACATTCAAGTGCCGAAGCATAAGAATAAGTCAGAAAATTAATAAATTCTCTGTTGCCCATTCTCCCAAACCCTTCTGCAATATTATCCATTATAGAACCTGAGGATCTGTTTATCTGATCAATTAAAGCAAAATCTTTGGCAAACTTGCCAGTTGTTATTAAATCAAAAATTTGCTGGCATAGTATTCTTGATTTTTGCCAAACTTTTAAATCTTCAAAATTTTGTATGGTTGCCATAATTTATTCTGTTTGTAATTATCAACTAAAAACTAAGAACTAAAAACTAAGAATTAAAAACTAAAAACTAAGAACTAAAGTATTCCCTCATCTGCAAAACTGTAAAAACCATCCTCACTTACAATAATGTGGTCAATGATTGTTATGTCGAAATAGCCGGCAGCTTCTTTAATTTTTTTTGTAAGTTCCTCATCAGCCCTGCTGGGGTGCAGGTTTCCCGATGGATGATTGTGGCACAACACCAGGGAAGTTGCATCTTCTTCCAATGCTTTTTTTAAAATTATCCGGGGGTCGGCTACAGTACCGGTGATACCACCCTTACTGATAATTTCAAAATGATTTATTTTGTTTGCCCGGTTTAAAAAAACCACGGCAAATACTTCGTAGCTGTAATCTTTTAAAGTGGTTTGCAAGTATTGAGCAATATCCCTGCTTGTTTTTACCACTGTTTTTTCTAAAGAAGATGAGGCGTGCCTTCTTCTCCCTAATTCCAGTGCTGCAGCAATTATTATTGATTTTGCTTCTCCAATTCCCTTTACCTGTTTAAAATCATTTAAGGATAATTTGCCCAGTTCGTTTAAATTATCACTCCCTAGTTTTAAAATTTCTCT
>JAYURR010000044.1:0-18028 GCA_043756605.1 Chitinophagaceae bacterium | reverse complement strand
AGTAAAGAGATATCTCTTGCCATGGTGGCGGTATTGCAACTTACATAAACAATTACCGGTGCTGCTATTTCTAATAACTTATTTACCAGTTTCTCGTGCATACCTGCCCTTGGTGGGTCTGTAATTACTACATCGGGTCTGCCATGTTCTGCAAAAAATCCGTCATTACAAATTTTAATTACATCCCCCGCAAAAAAGCTTGCATGATCAATATTATTAATGGCAGCATTCTTTTTAGCATCTTCAATAGCATCTTCAATTAACTCTACACCAATAATTTTTTTAGCCAATGGGCTCACAAAAATTCCTATGCTGCCCGTTCCGCAATATAGATCATACACAACCTCCTTGCCTGTAAGTGCCGCAAAATCTCTTGCAATACTGTAAAGCTTTTCTGCCTGTTTGGTATTGGTTTGAAAAAAAGATTTAGGTGAGATTTTAAATTCAAATTCTTCTAACTTTTCTGTTGCATATCCTTTACCAGAATAAACTTGCGGCGTAAGGTCGTAAATACTGTCGTTCCACTTGGGGTTAATAGTGTACAGCAGCGTAGTTATTTGTGGTACCTGTTTTAAAAGGTGATCAAACAATTTTATTCTGTCGGATTCTTCATCATAATTTAAACAGATGTTCACCATCAGCTCGCCGGTTGTACACAGGCGTATAATGATGTTGCGCAGCCAGCCTGTATGTTCCCTGATATCGTAAAAAGAAAAATTATTTTCCAGCGCAAAAGCACGGACTGTGTTTCTTATTTTATTGTTCACATCATCCATTAAATAACATTCCTCAATATCAATCACTTTATCAAAAATGCGGGGTACGTGAAAGCCGAGAGCCCCAGCCCCCAAGGGGGGATTTTTGGAGTCTGAATTTTCAAAGCCAGCTTCTTCAATAAAAGTTGTTTGCGAATCACTCAAAGGGCCTGCCACTGATTCCCCCTCGGGGGGTGGGGGGGCCGGGTTTGGATAATACTCCTTATTACTAAATGTAAACTCCAGTTTATTTCTGTAATGCACGGTTTCATCGCCACCAACAATTGGTAAAATTTCAGGCAAATCTATTTTACCGATACGCCGCAGGTTTTGCTCTACTTCCTGCTGTTTGTATTGCAGTTGCTTTTGGTAAGGCAGCATTTGCCACTTGCATCCACCGCAGGTGCCAAAATGTTTACAAAAAGGTTCAACTCTTTCTTTAGATAGCTGCTTAAGTTTTAAAACCCTTCCTTCGGCCCAGTCTTTTTTATTTTTAACCAGCAGCACATCGGCCACATCGCCGGGCACGGCACCAGCTATAAAAATTACCTTACCATCAACCTTTGCCAGGGCTTTACCTTCGGCAGCGTAATCGGTAACCAAAAGGTCTTCCAGTATTATTTTTTTATTTTTTTTCCTCACGGCTGCAAAAATACCGCATTAATGTTCAATATTGTTTTGTTAACGATTTGTAATTGTTAAAGTATGAAGACTGCCGTAAATGTACTTTAACCGTCTATTTTAAATACATTTGCTATCCTTAAATTAACGATGAAAAAATACTTAATTTTCTTTTTTGCCTTACTATTTACCAGCATAAGCTTTGCGCAGGGGTATCAGTTAACATTAAAAGCTACTGGCTACAAAAGCGGTATTGCCTATCTTACTTACTACATGGGCAGTAATTTTAATATTGCCGACTCGGCTGCCATTGGCAATAATAGTGTAGCCGTTTTTAAAGATACCGGCAAATTGCAACCCGGCATTTATGCCATATTTTTTCCGGGCAAACAAATAAGAACTGAGTTTTTAATTGGCAGAGAACAGGTAATTACTGTTACTGCCGATACCGCCAACCTGCTTAACAAAACTGTTGTAACTGGCTCAAAAGAAAACATTCTATACGATCAATATCAAAAAATTGCAGCATCTAAAGGTAAAATGATACAGCAGGAACGCATGGCCTATGCGGCCTCTGCCACTAAAGCCGACTCGGCCATGCACGAAAAAAAATACCTGGCGCTGATTAATGAACTTAACCAATACAGGGAAGGTATCATTAAAAATAAGCCAGCCTCCATGATGGCTGCTTTGTTAACTGCCATGAAGGAGCCTGTATATCCCGATAAAATACCGCTAACCAGGGAAGATTCTATTTACAATTACACTGAGTACAAAAAACATTTTTGGGATGGCATCAGTTTTATGGATGACCGCATTATTCGTACTCCTTTCTTTTTAAAAAAGATAGAACGTTATTACCGTGAGGTAATTTCGCCTGATGCGGATTCAATTATTAAAGATGTTGATTACAAATTATTGCTGGCCAGATCATCTCCGGAGATGTATAAATTTTTACTCAACTGGTTAACAGATGAATTCATCAACCCAAAGTACATGGGGCAGGATGCAGTGTTTGTGCACCTGTTTGAAAAATACCACAGCAAGGGTTTAACCGATTGGCTAAATGGAAAGCAAATGGAAGCCATCAGCCGCAGGGCTTATATGCTTATGGCAAATTTAATTGGCGAAAAAGCGGCCGACCTGAATATGCTTAACAGCGAAGACAAACCAACTTCCTTATACAGCGTACAGGCGGATTATACGGTTATTTGTTTTTGGGACCCCAACTGCGGGCATTGCAAAGAAGAAGTGCCCAGGCTCGACTCTATTTACAAGGCCAGTTGGAAAAACCACAACCTTAAAATATTTGCAGTGCTTACACCCGATGGTAAACAAAATGTAAAACCGGAGTGGCTTACATTTATTAAAGAACACAATTTAGGTGAGTGGACGCATGCGTATAAAACCAGGGAAATGGAAGATGCCGATTATGAGGCACAAAGGCCGTCCTTTCGCCAGTTGTATGATATTACAATGACCCCAAGCATTTATTTATTGGATAAAGAGAAACGGATTATTGGAAAAAAACTAACCCTGGTGCAATTAAACGATCTGCTGGAAGTGAAATGGAAAACTGCTCCTTCGAATTAAAATAACAAAAACCACTGATGAAAAAAATTTTTTTGCTGTTTGCTTTTGCCGGCTTTACAAATGCTGTTTTAGCACAAACCTTATTTACCTACGGCAATGCTGCCGTTGATAAAGCTGAATTTATAAGGGCATACAATAAAAACAAAACCCCTGTTGATGATAAAGAAAAAGCCCTCCGTGAATATCTGGACCTGTACGTAAAATTTAAACTGAAAGTAAAAGCTGCCATGGATCTTAAGCTGGATACTTTGCCGCAGTTACAATACGATGCACAAAGTTTTAGAAGCCAGATACAGGAAAGTTATTTAAACAATGAAAAAGCTGTGAACGAACTGATGAGTGAGGCTTTTATTCGCAGCCAGAAAGATCTGCGTGTTTTGCATTTTTTTGTTGCTGTTGAAGCAAATGCAATAGCAGACGACACCCTTAAAGCTTTTAAAGCAATAAACACTTTTTACGCTGGCCTTGCTGCAGGTAAAACTGATTATGATAATTTAAATGCAGCATCTGTGGTTAAGGTAAAACAATCTGACCTTGGTTTTATTACCGCTTTTTCTTTACCATATGAATATGAAAATATAATTTATGGATTAAAAATGAATGAACCCAGTAAACCATACCGCACCAAAAACGGATGGCACCTTTTTAAATTATTTGACCAAAGAAAAGCTGTTGGTAAATGGAAAATTGCACAAATTTTATTTTCTATTCCGCCAGATGCAAGTGCCGAGGCTAAAATAGGCTACCAAAAAAAGGCAGATTCTGTTTACCAGTTATTACAAAAGGGAGAAGATTTTGGTAAGCTGGCACGTTGGTTTAGCGATGATAAAGTTACTTACGGCAACAATGGAGAAATGGCCGAGTTTGGCTCTGGCAAATTTGAACCCGCTTTTGAAAATGAAGTTTTTAAACTTACCACAGATAAGGAAATAAGTAAACCCTTTTTAACTGCCTACGGTTATCATATTATTAAACGCCTGTCGCAAAGCCCGGTAGCAACCGATAAAAATGATGCGGCTTACCAGTTTGAATTAAAACAAAAAGTACAACAGGATAGCCGCATAGGTTTTGCTAAAGATTTGTTTGTAAAAGAAATTATGAGGCAGGTAAACCTTAAAAAAACTGCCGCCGTTTCTGATGCAGATATGAGCCGGTATGCCGACAGCGTAATTACAAATGCAAATGCACAAACAGGCAATGCTGCCATTTATCCTATTGCCAATAAAACAATTTACACCTATGCTAAAACAAAATTAACCGGTAAAGACTGGCTTGATTTTGTAAGAAACTATAAAGCAAACGGAGAGCTTTATCAGGGTGAATCCAATTTTGCTTTAGCTGATAAATTTGTTACCACTGCTGTTATGGATTACTATAAAAAAAATCTGGAAGATTTTAACGCTGATTTCCGATATCAGATGGATGAATTTAAAGATGGTAATGTATTGTTTGAAATAATGGAAAGAAATATCTGGGGCAAAGCCTCGGCCGATGTAAACGAATTACAAAAATATTACGACTTAAATAAAAATAAATATCTCTGGGATGCAAGTGCCGACGTTGTTATCTTCAACTGTTCGGCTAAAAATTTTGCAGATAGTGCCAGAGCCGATGTTTTAAAAGGCAAAGACTGGAAAAACATAGTTGAGCAGTTAAACAATAATGTACTGGCAGATTCTGGCAGGTTTGAGCTCGTTCAGCTTCCGGTAACTATTGATACTAAAACCCCTCAGGGTTATGTTTCAGAAATTGTTATAAGTCCGGTTGATGGTAATACAAGTTTTATAAAAGTTATTAAACATTACCAATCAAACCTGCAACGTAGCTTTGATGAAGCCAAGGGTTTAGTTATAAACGATTATCAGAATATACTGGAAGAAAAATGGATTGCTGAGTTAAAAAATAAATATCCTGTAAAAATAAATGAAGCTGTTTTTCAGAGTATGTTGAAATAATGACACTTTATTTACAATTAAAAGCCTGCCGCAAAAACTTGTTGGCAGGCTTTTTGCGTAGGTGCTATTTATTACTAAAATAGGCTGCAAAGTGATAAATATTGTTATCATAAACAGCCATTTGTTTAACTAAAATGTACAACATGAAAAAAATTTTTTTAACACTAACACTGATTACAGCAATAACTGTAACTACCCGTGCACAGATTTATGTACAGGGTGGTTTAAACCTTGCCAACATTACAAAAACCAACGATGGCCAAACAGAAAAAAACAACATCCTTCCAACTTTTAATGTAGGTATTTTAGGTCGTTTAGAGTTGGACCCTATGTTTAACCTGGAGTCTGGCCTGTTGTTAACCGGCCGTGGCTCTAAAGCAGAAACGTATTTTAATAATGGTAACTATACCAAATCAAAATTTAACCCATTGTATATCGAAGTGCCGTTAAATGCTGTGGTAAAAATTCCGCTACAGAATAAATCAAATATTTTTTTTAATGCCGGGCCTTATGCTGCCATTGGTATAGGTGGTAAATCGAAAACAGAATCTAAAATTGGTCCGTTTTTATCTACCTCCGAAAAATCTATCGAGTTTAGTAATGATGATCCCTTTACATCTCAGGAAGAAGATGCAGGGTACAATAAACTGAAACGTTTTGATTTTGGTTTAAATTTTGGTGGCGGATTTCAGTTTGATCATTTTATAATAAAAGCTAATTACGGGCTGGGGCTTGCAAAAATAAACTCAACCGAAAGCAACAATACCGCAAATGATAAAAATAAGTATCGCACTTTTAGTGTTTCAGTAGGTATTCCACTAAGCAAATAAATAATTCCCTTTTGAAAATAATAACCCTCCGCATTTACGGAGGGTTTAATTTTTATACAAGTTCTTTAACTACTTCGGCAATAATTTTTGGCCTGCCCAATGTATAATAATGCAGCACCGGCACACCAAATGCTTTAAGCTCTTTAGATTGCTGCAGCAACCAGGCTGTGCCAACCTGCTCCACTTCTTCATCCGTATTACATTTAATAATTTCTTTACTAAGTGCTGTTGGCAAATCAATATGAAAAATCTTTGGTAATACGGTTAATTGTTTTTTGGTGTAGATGGGTTTTAATCCCGGAATTATAGGAACCGTAATACCAATATCCCTGCACGCTTTTACAAAAGCATAAAATTTTTCGTTATCAAAAAACATTTGTGTTACAATATAATCTGCACCCATATCTACTTTTTGTTTTAAGTAATGCAGATCGCTATCCATATTTGGTGCTTCAAAATGTTTTTCGGGGTATCCGGCCACGCCAATGCAAAATTTTGTCTGGCTGGTGTTTTTTAAATCTTCTTCCAGGTATATGCCTGCATTTAAATCAGTAACTTGTTTAAGCAAATCGGTGGCGTATTGGTGGCCGCCTGGTTCTGGTAAAAAGGCAGTTTCGTTTTTGGCTGCATCGCCACGTAAAACAAGTACATTATCTATGCCCAGGTAATTCAGGTTTATCAATGCATCTTCGGTTTCATTTACTCCAAAGCCGCCACAAATTAAATGCGGCACCGTATCAACACTATATTTATTCATAATTGCAGCGCAAATACTTTCTGTACCGGGTCGCTTACGCACTACTACTTTTTGAAAAGTGCCATCAGGTGTTTTTTTAAAAACATGTTCGCTGCGGTGGTAAGTAACATTAATAAATGCTGGCTTAAACTCCATCAGTGGGTCTAGGTGATGATATAACGATTGTATGCCTTTACCTTTTAACGGCGGCAGAATTTCAAAAGATACAAGTGTTTCTTTTGCCTTATTGATGTGCTCTGTTACTTTCATTTGTTAAATTAATATGCAAACTTAGGTAAGCTTGCATACATTATCAAACCTGTATAATTTATAGAAGATTTAAATGAAAATTAATAAACAATATTATCAAGAAACATTTTGCTGTACAGATAATACCTGAGCGGAGGATCAATTGATTTAAAATACCTGGTTTCCCAAACTATCCAGGCATTTTTATTATACCATATCAGATCAATAATATAACCAGTTTTAACACCTTCATAATAATTTAAAGGAATATCGCCAATGCCCGTAGCCAGCGTATCATTTACTCCTTTTACAGTAAATGTTTCTGCCGATCCATCATTGTAACTGTTGTAGGTATCATTTAAAGCCGCAGGATATTTACAAAGCAAATAAGGGTTGTTATTGGTGTACTGGTACAAGACATCCGTTTTTGTATTCAAAAAATAAGCAGTAGTATCAGCATCCATATCCACAATTTTCAGCCACTTTTCTCCACCAATTGTTTCCTCGCTTTTTGCTTTATAATAAATTATTTTTGATGTTGCCAGCGGCCCATAAGAATAATAAGTATAAAAGCGATAAGTCCATATGGTGCCAACTTTTGGTTTTTGGTCTGCGGGGTTTATCGCTCCATCAGTAAGTCCGTCAATTTCTTTTTGACAGGAAACTATTGCAGATACCACAATCAATAACGTAAAAAAGTATAAACAAGAGGCTTTCATTTACAACGATTAATATCTGTAGGCTTTGTACACTGTAAACTTAAATTAAAATATTGATTTTTAAACTCCAAAGGCATTGGCCATGCTGTCAACTTATAAATTTTTGATAATCTATTATTATCATATCCTGCTTTATTACAGTTCGCTTACTTTTGTAAAAACACTAAACTTGAGTTTAACCATACATACCAAAAATCTGGTAAAAGTTTACGGCAGCCGTACGGTTGTAAATAAAGTTTCGTTTAATGTAAAGCAGGGCGAAATTGTTGGTTTGTTGGGGCCAAATGGTGCCGGTAAAACAACCTCTTTTTACCAGGTGGTTGGTTTGGTTAAGCCCGATGAGGGCGAAGTTTTTTTAAACGATATCAACATTACTAAACTACCCATGTACAAACGGGCGCAAATGGGTATCGGTTACCTGCCGCAGGAAGCCAGTGTGTTTCGTAAACTAAGTGTAGAAGATAATGTGATGGCAGTACTAGAAATGACCAAACTTAACAAGCAACAACAAAAAGAAAAATTAGAAACCCTGCTTGATGAATTTAATTTGCAAAAGGTTCGTAAAAATAATGGCGATACCTTAAGTGGCGGCGAAAGGCGCAGAACAGAAATTGCCCGAGCTTTGGCGGTTGACCCTAAATTTATTTTGCTGGATGAACCCTTTGCCGGTGTGGACCCAATTGCGGTAGAAGATATTCAGGCCATTGTTGCCAAATTAAAATTCCGAAATATTGGGATACTAATTACCGATCATAATGTAAACGAAACCCTCTCTATTTGCGACCGTGCTTATTTACTGATTGATGGAAAGATTTTTACCCACGGCACTGCTGAAGAGCTTGCAAATGATGAGCAGGTGCGCCGCCTGTACCTGGGTAAAAACTTTGAATTAAAGCGCAAGGATTATTTGCATGATGAAGCTGCTGGTTCTTCAACCCCTTTACTTAAAAATATTATTCGTTCGTTGGAAAGCAATATTGCTGCTATTGAAAACATTGTAAATGAAGAGAAGGCCGAAAGTCGCAGTTTTGGATATAAGCAGAAACATATTAGTGAATATGAAAGCTTTGCAGGGTTTTCATCATCATTTGCAGAAAATTTTCAGTTTCTGAATGATTTTGCTAAAAAAAATAACCTGCCCGAGGTTAAAGAAAAAATTGAATCTCTTAAAAAATTTGAAGGTACTATTGATAATCTTAAATCAGATCTGAGTACTATTGTTTTTTATTTAAAGGGATATCAGGATAATTAAGGTGTTTTTAGCCTTGTATTTGCCTAAGTTTTCCTCATTCCATTTCATTTGTGTATTTTGCTGCAAATGAAATTTCTCTCCTCTGCCATATCAAAATTAGCCCGTATGCGTTTGTGGCGCATAGAAAACTGGAGCAACCATCCGGTGGCAGTACAGCGTGAGGTTTTGCAGGAGCTGGTTACCGCTGCACAATACACTGCGTTTGGTAAAAAATATAATTTTTCAAAACTTTTTTCGTTGCGTGAGTTTAAAAAAAATGTACCCATACATGAGTACAACAACTTGAAGCCTTACATTGAACGCATGATGAATGGCGAGGAAAATATTTTATGGAACACACCTGTAACCTGGTTTGCAAAATCATCGGGCACCACATCCGATAAAAGTAAATTTATTCCTATAAGCGAAGAGAGTCTATATGATAATCACTACCAGGCCAGTAAAGATCTGCTCAGTAATTATTATAAAAACTTTCCGTCAAGCGATTTGTTAACCGGTAAAGGTTTGGTTGTTGGCGGCTCTCACCAGATAAATAAGGTTAACGAAGATATACAGTATGGCGACCTGAGTGCAGTGCTGATGCAGAACTCGCCTTTTTGGGGCCAGTGGATACGTACGCCCGAACTAAGTGTTGCATTGCTTGATGAGTGGGAAGAAAAAATTGAAAAACTGGCGCAGGTAACAGCAGAAGAAAATGTTACATCTTTAGCCGGCGTACCAACCTGGACACTGTTATTATTAAAACGCATTTTAGAAATAAAAGGAAAGACAACCATAAAAGAAGTTTGGCCCAATTTAGAATTGTACATAAACGGTGGCGTTTCTTTTGTGCCTTATAAAGATCAGTTTGATAAAATAATTGGCGGCAAAATAAATTATCTTGAAATATACAATGCCAGCGAAGGTTTTATTGCTGCGCAGATAACGCCCGATGATGATGGCATGTTGCTTTTTACAGAGCACGGTATTTTTTATGAGTTTATGCCGGTAGAAGAATATGGAAAAGAAAAACCGGTTACCGTAGGATTAAATGGTGTAGAGATTGGAAAAAATTATGCACTGGTGATGAGTACCACCGGAGGCCTGTGGCGTTATTTAATTGGCGATACGGTGCAGTTTACTCACCTGCATCCATACAAAATAAAAATTACCGGCAGGCTTAAACATTACATGAATGCCTTTGGCGAAGAAGTGATTGTTGATAACAGCGATAAAGCCATTGCCCATGCTGCCGAAAAAACAAATGCCATAGTTAATGATTACACGGCTGCGCCGGTTTACTTTACACAGGATAGCAACGGAGCACACGAATGGCTGGTTGAATTTGAAAAAGAGCCCGACAACTTTGATAACTTTATTACAGAACTGGATAATGAACTAAAAAATGTAAACAGCGATTATGAAGCCAAGCGGCATAAAAGTATTGCCCTGCGGCTGCCCATAGTACATAAATTAAAAAAAGGAACCTTTACCGAATGGTTACGCAGCAAAGGAAAACTGGGTGGGCAACATAAAATACCGAGGTTGAGTAATGAACGGAATATGCTGGAAGAAATACTGGCGATAAAAAATATCGGTATTATTTAAAGATTTGCTCTTATTTTGAAGATTAGAAATTATTAATCATGAAATTATTAGAAGGGAAAAATGCAATCATTACCGGAGCCGCCCGTGGTATAGGGGAAGGTATTGCTGTAAAATTTGTAGAGCAAGGTTGCAATGTGGCTTTTACCTATGTAAGCGATGGCAGCGCAGAAAAAGCAAAAGCATTAGAAGAAAAGTTAACAGCCATGGGCGTTAAAGCAAAAGCCTACCAAAGCAATGCCGGTGATTTTGCAGCCTGCGAAAGTTTTGTAAACGATGTGTTGAAGGCATTTGGCAGCATAGATATTTGTGTAAACAATGCAGGCATATCAAAAGATAATTTATTGTTGCGCATGAGTGCCGAGCAATGGGATGATGTGATGCAGGTAAATTTAAAAAGTGTTTTCAACATGACCAAGCAGGTAATACGCCCCATGATGAAAGCCAGAAGCGGCAGCATCATCAACATGAGCAGCATTATTGGCGAAATGGGTAATGCAGGCCAAAGCAGCTATGCAGCCAGCAAAGCCGGTATTATTGGTTTTACAAAAAGCATAGCCAAAGAATTGGGCAGCCGCAATATTCGTTGCAATGCCATTGCACCGGGCTTTGTAGAGACAGATATGACCGGTTATTTAAAAGAAGGCGAAGCTGCCGAAAAATACAAAGCAGATATTCCTTTAAACAGGTTTGCCAGCACAGAAGATATTGCCAATGCCTGTTTGTTTTTAGCCTCCGATATGGGCAGCTATGTTACCGGCCAGGTAATTAGTGTTTGCGGCGGTTTAAATATTTAACCCCATTTAAAAAGATAAAAACAGTGCCACATTAATACCATTATTGCTTTGCATGATGGTTTTATTATTTATCCTTCTTCCCTGCTGAAGGGTTTGGTTAAAATAACCGGCTTCAATTGAAACCGTTTGATTTAATTTATAACCGGCAGTTAAAAATATCCGGTTCTGATCAAAAATATTTATCCCAACATTTTTTCCGGCACCAATAAAAATTTCATCGGCAGCAACAGCATACCATTTGGGTGAAAAATTAAATTGTGTTTTAAACTGGTATCTAAACCGATGCAAAAAAGTCCATGCTTCAATTGTGCGGTGTGTGCCTGGTTGTACTCTTCCCAGCCATCTTTGTTCAATACGAAAGCGGTGTGTAAGTGTCCACTTTTTTATAGGTTGCTTAAAACTTATCTGCTCATAAATTCTATGCTCTGGAAATGTGCCGGCTGCAGCAATAGGAAAATCGCCGTAAGTAAATGTTTCTATCCAGGCATAACCCAGGTGTGCGGTTACGTTTTCATGTAGTTTTCTGTTAACCCCAATACGCAAGAGGCTTTGTTGCCAGTTCTTCAAACCGTTTTCTCTTCGCCATTGATATTCTGCATGCAGGCTCCAGTTTTTATCAAGTTTGATGCTGCTGAACACCTGTGCCCAGTTGAGATTATTACGATCGGTAAGCCGGTCATTTTGAGCAAAGGATAAAAAACTAAAAAATAAAACAGGTGCAAAAAATATTTTTTTCATTTTACGAAGAACGGAATGCCACCGGGTGATTTAATTTTTTATGAGGGCCAAAAAATATGCGTATCAAAATGCGGAAAGCCGTTAACTCAATAAATACAAAACACAGCGCCATCAGTATTATCAATACTGCCTGGTTGTGCTGCACATAAGTAAACAACACATCAATACCAATAAAAGCCGCTGTTAGCGGAAAACCCAACATACCCATGGCAGCTACCAAAAACAAAAAGCCTGCTGTATTATCTTCATACACATATCCATGATACTGGTTTAGAGAAATATCGCCATCAATTGCTTTAATTTTTTGCAAACAATAATATCCCAGAAAAAATGCCAGTATTACACCGCTTGCATAAAAAATAATTTCTATCCCGTTTACATGATCTGTATTAAACAATACAGCAGCTATAATAAAAGAGTGAGCTGTTAATAAATATATCCATGCTTTTAAAGCCGACTGCCTGTAAGCAAAAACAAACAGAATAATAGCCAAAGCAATACCCATTAAAATAATGGGCAAAACGCCGGTTAATGCCGGAATGATGTTGTGATTTATATACCCTGCAATTACCAACCCAACACCGGCAACGGCAAGTACAACAATTAAAATTTTAGATTGTAAAAAATGAAATTGTTTACCGATCCATTTAAAAGGGCTCCATAAATAAGTAAACATCATGCTGTCTAAATTCCATTCTTTAACAGCAAGTATATAAAATGATGCCCTTAATTTTGATACCGTTTTTTGCGTTGGCAAAACATAATGAAAGTATTGATGATGCACCAGGTAATTTAAAACCGATGGCGATACCAATAACTGATACGTTCTTAAAAAAGCGTTGCCTGCAAAATGTATAAGCGCCAGCCAATGTAAACCAAGTGCCACTTCTATAAACATCAACCCTATTTGTGCGGCAGATGAATAAGCTATTTGTGTTTTAACGGTTGGTTGCACCCTTGCAATTAATGTTGCTACAATGGCTGTTGATGCTCCAATTACAATGATGACAATCTTTGCCCAAAGCATATCCTGCCAAAACGGATAAGTACGCAACAACAAAAACACGCCAATATGCACACTTACCGAACCATAAAAAATTGCAGACGAAGCCGTGGGGCCTTCCATAGCCCTGGGCAGCCAACTGGTAAAAGGCAACTGTGCCGACTTTACACAGGCCGGCAATATTAACATACAAACAATAAATATAGCCATGCCCGATTGGCCGGCAGCAATGGCCAATTCTTTTGCTTCGCCCAGTTCTGCAAAGTTTACATTGCGGTTTGTAAGGTGGTGCATCATCCACATAGCCAGCATAAGTGCCACATCACTTATGCGGTAATTGGTTACTGCTTTAAAAGCATTTTTAACCGGCAAATACCGGTTGCGGTAAAAGGCAATCAATATAAAAGAGCAAATGCCTTTAATTTCCCATCCTATAAAAAGCGTTTCAAAATTACCAGCCAGTATAATAAAGTTATAAGCCGTTGCAAACAACAATATGGTATTAAAAAACCGCTTAAAGCCTTCATCGCGGTGCATATAATATTTACTGAAGGTTGCCACCAGAAAAAACAACAGCGAGCCTACAATACTAAACACAGCCGTTATTTCATCGTAGTAAAGTTGAATGGCAAAAACAAAATGATCTGTTTGGTAAAGTGTTGCAACTTTATAACTTATTGGCGCCAGTCCGTTTATTAACCACCAGGTAAAAAACGAAAGCGCAATTAATATGTTGAACACTTTTGCAAAACGCACAATGCCGCCAATGGCTTTTTCGCTTTTATTTTGCCAAAGCAGTGTTGCCAAAAAAGATAAAAAAGGAATGGCGATGAATAATATTAGTAGCTGGTTCATGTAATTTTTTTTCTGATTTTATCAATCTAATAGATACACAGGAAGGTTTTCTTCTGTTGCGTGAACAATATGGTTTGTTTCCATTTCTTTAGCTCCCTCCAGAAATTCTTCCATGTTGTGGATTGTTTTTATTTCACTTGCATCGGTAATAGGATTGTATTGTGCAAAAGCGCCGTCTTTAAAATAATAAAACTGCTTTTCTTCGGGATGCAGTGCCACAATATGTACCCACTCATTTTTATACCACTCAAAAACTTCATCACTTGATTGTATTGCTTTTAAAACAATCTCAGGTTTATGTTCAACAATAACCAGCAATCGTACCGGATCATGTACCTCAATCATTTGCCAGGGCAGGCCGGGCCGCAAATCGCCATCGCTGCTGTTGGCAACGCCAAACAAACCCATTACGTTGTGCGGCAGTTTGGTACCGGCACCCATTTTAATATTATCAACTCTACTAAAATAATACTCCAGATTAATACCGCCGCAAACCAACCCTATTGGCCGCATTACTGCGGTTAAAATGGCACCATCCGGATCGGTTGTATAATCGTAGCTGTTTAAAAAAGCCCTTCTATCTAAAAATAAACCTTTGGTTGTTTGCCTGCGGCCGATGATAGCCAAGGTGTTGGTACCATGCCCCAGCTCGGGCCTTGGCTCAAACAAAGAAACTGAGCGGCTGTATATTGCCTTACGCACCTGCTCCAGCTCTTGTTTGGTATTGATGGATGCAAAACGTCGGCTGCGTTCTTTTGCATTCAGGTTTAAAGCTGTTTCAAAATTTTGTATGTTTATAAGATGCTGTTTTAAATTTTCTGCACTCAAAATATCCTCATCATAATAATTCCATACATCGGCTGCCGTATCGTGCATACTGCCTATGAACTGGGTTGAATCCGGAATTAGAATTCCTTTGGACGCTAATAATTCTCTTACTTTTTTATGATTTAAAATAAACGATTGCACCCTTGCATTGGTGGCACCGGGCCTGCCGCTGCAGGCACCACAATCATGTGCGCCGTGGTGTGGGTTGTTGGCGCTGCTGCTGCCATGCGCTACAAAATAAATAATGGGGGCAAAATTTTTAACCATGCCAATGCCACGTAAAAAACCTTCGCCTCTGGTTACCATTTCATCAAGTGTGTAACCAATCTGCAAACCATTTTCAACATCTGCAACACTTTTATTTTCGATGGTAAGTGCAGAGTGTTTATCCATGTGGCCATAAGCATTTGAAATGGCCGGACTCATTTTTGGACTGAATAATAACTGAAACTTTTTTACAAAAGCCCAAAAACCAAAAGCAATGCTTAGCACAAAACCTGTAAAAATACCATGCGTATATTTTGTGTAAATCAGTTCATCTTTTCTGATAGTTTTGGCGCCCGATTCTTTTATCAGGTATTTTGGTGTAACCGGTGCCGGGCATAATTTATCATAAAACTTTCCGCCTTCCTGCTCAAAATAAAATTCAACACCAAAAAAGCCGGGTGCTCCAAATGTTTCGGCTCTTTTATCAACTGCTTCAATATGGCGGCGTATTGAATCTTCTCTTTCATCTATACAAAAAATGGCTTGTAAAGAAGCCCCCCTGCTCAAACCCCCTCCGCCCCCTGAAGGGGGAACTTTGGAGCTCTCAAGTTTTATAGGATCTTTCAAAATATCAGGTTCTAAAGCCCCTCCTTTGGAGGGGTTTGGGGAGGCCAGTAATATTCCTTTTAAAACCGAATCGTAATAACTCCATTCAAAAGCATCTTGCCAAAGCTCAATAACCTCGGCCAGTTCTGTTTTAGCAACCTCGGCAAATAAATCGAGTGGCTGTTGTGTAACATGTGTAGCCAGTGGCTGCCAGTTATTACCCAGTGTATGGTTCAATGCATCCAGCTCCATCAGTAATTCAAACTCCAGTAATTCTTTAAGCGTAATTTGCTTTCTGTCCAGCATTGTTTGCGGGTTATCTTGCACCGCACTTACAAAACCGCTCCACCCGTGATGGGCAAATTGCTGATCGAAAAGATACTGTTCAAAATAAGCCTCATCACCAACAATTGTTTTTAATAACTCAGCAACCGAATAATTACCCGACAGAAATTTTTGTTTTACTTTTTTTGTTTTAAAGAAACTTACAAAACTGTTTTGTTCCATCTCCTTTATACTTTCGATAAAAGGTTTGCTTACCACCGGAAATCCATCAATGGCAATACCCTGATCTAAAAAAGCACAAAGAATACGAAAAAGCATCGGGTGAACTTTATTGTCCAGATCAATGTGGTAAATATCTTTCCAATGGCTGCGCAACAAACCCATACGGGGATGATTGATGGTATCATATTGTTTGCTGATGAGTTTTTCTTTCCATTCAGCAACAGCAGGTTTTCCTTTTTTATTGGCAATCACCATTTGCAAAACGTCTTCCCTAATTCTTCCGGTTTTATACATTTCTCTGTACTCGGGCAATTGTAAATGCACCTGAAAACCGAAAATTTTTGATGCCTTAAAAATAGCATCATAAAATTTCATGTGCTGAAAAGCGTGCAGGGAATTGTGATGAATAAAATCTTTTAATGCCTGTTGAGAAGGCAGAAAATGCTTTAGTTCATGAATTACATGTGCTTCGTCAAATGTATGTTTGCTCATATAAAAAAAATTGGGTTGGAGGTGCTCTCCAACCCTGTTTATAAATTAATGCCTTAGTTCTGCTACGCTGAATTTTGGATTCTTTTCATCCTTTATGTATAAAACATCTTTATAAAACTCCACCTTTCCGGTATCAATGTTATACATGGCACCAACAATTCCTATTTCGCCATTGTCTAACATTTCTTCCAGTATAAAGCTGCGTTCAATAATGTTTTTTACACCACGCCTTACATTTAAAGCAGATACATTCTCAACAAATTTTCCATTTTTGGAATTCCGTTTATCTACGGCTGTTGTTTCAGATTCAGCATAAACAGCCGGTTGTAGTTTGGATAACAGTTCAGTAAGGTTACCCATTTCAACATGATCGCAGGCGCCTTTTACGGCTCCGCATTTGGTATGTCCAAGAACCACTATCAGCTTTGACCCTGCTAATTTACAGGCAAACTCCATGCTGCCCAGTATATCTGTATTTACAATGTTACCGGCAATTCTTATAGAAAAAACATCGCCCAGTCCCTGGTCGAAAATTAATTCAGAAGAAGTGCGGCTGTCAATACAACTTAGTATGGTGGCAAACGGCCATTGTCCGTCACGGGTGTCGTTTACCTGGCCTAATAAATCTCTTTGAGCTTTATAATTTTTTATAAACCGGGCATTGCCTTCCTGTAAAATTTCCAATGCCATCCTGGGTGTTAAACTTGCTTGTGTTTCTTTTGTATGAACTCTCATAATTTTTTTATAATATTTTTAATTTATTAAATTGTGTTTGCTTAATGCGACGAATGCACACTTTGTGTATTTTCAATTTTATAGGCTTCTTTAAAACCTATCAATTGCAACTTTATGTTTTTTAGTGGTACTTTAATATCCCTGAATTCTTTAATGAGGCCTAATACATCATAATCAATATACCGTGTATTGGATGCATCAATTACTACTGAGGAGTTTTGCGGCATATGATCCAGCGTTTGCCTTATAGCAGCTTTGTTTAAAAATGATACTTCCTCTGAGAGTTTTATATTAATGGTATCTCCTTCTCTGTGTTTTTCTGAATGAAAAAAGTAAGAGTTCTTCAGGTTTCCGTGTAAAATAGCACCAATGGCAGCAATAATTCCGGCCAGTACACCTATGATTAACCCTTTACCACTTAATGCAGGTATTATTGCCAGCAAGTCAACAGCAATAATTACCAGCACCGTAACAATAAAAGGTATAAACTGGTATTTTCCTGCATCCCAAAAACCTTTAAATACTGATGGTTTGGCCAGTTTCCAACCTGTTAAAATCAGGATAGCAGCAAGTGCGCCTTTGGGAATCATATTGAGTATGCCTGGAATTAATATTACGGTTACCAGCAGCAGAACCGCATGAAAAATAGCAGACAGCTTTGTTTTGGCTCCTGCATTTACATTGGCACTGCTTCTTACTATTACACTTGTTATTGGCAACCCCCCAATTAAGCCAGATATTGCATTACCGGTGCCTTGTGCCATTAGTTCCCTGTTGGTATTGGTTAACCGCCTTTCAGGATCCAGGTTATCAATTGCTTCAATACTTAACAGGGTTTCTAAAGATGCTATTATGGCAATGATAAAGCCATACATGATAACGGTACCGTTTGTAAAGCCACTAAAATCGGGGAGCGTAAAAAAACCAAAAAACTCACGGGCATTTTTTGCTACAGGCAAAACTATC
>JAYURR010000043.1:0-5881 GCA_043756605.1 Chitinophagaceae bacterium | reverse complement strand
GGTTGGGCCGCCCCTGCCAGAATTCAATCAAGGTAGGTATTACAATATAGCCTCCCCAATGAGGTGGCCTGGTAATTACAGCATTATCAAATTGCACTTCATACTGCTGTATATTATTTTCAATTGTTTCTCTGGATGAAATTACACTGCTTTGTGGCGATGCCCAGGCTCCTATCTGGCTGCCTGCTGGCCTCGAATTAAAATACGCATCGCTTTCCGGCGCACTTACTTTTTCTACCTTACCGGTAATTCTTACCTGCCGCTCCAGTTCTTTCCAAAAAAATACCAGGCAGGCATTTGGGTTCTCTGCAAGTTCTTTTGATTTATGGCTGTTGTAATTGGTAAAAAAAACAAAGCCTTCTGTTGTAAATGATTTAAGTAAAACAATTCTTGCAGCAGGTATGCCGGTTAGCGAGGCTGTAGCCAGTGTCATGGCATTTATTTCATCAATTTCACTTTTTACAGCATCATCCCACCAGCGGCCAAACTGGGCAAAAGGATCGGCGGCAATATCTGTTTCCAGTAAAGTTTGTAGTTGATAGTCTTTTCGTATGTGTGCAATATTTTTATGCATGTGTGTGTTTTTACTCTTGTAAAATTCAACTAATTAAACCAAATAAAAAAGCATCTCCTGTTGGAAATGCTTTTTTACATTATTTTAAAATTTTATTAACCGGCGGTATTAAATGCCTTTAAAAAGTTCCTGCGCTTTTTGTCCAATCAGCGGCATTGGTTTTTCCTCGCCGTTTATGGCAGCAATTAATCCCATTAACCATAAAACGAAAAAACCTAACCATCCAATTAGGAAAACTAATCCTAATAATGGTACTGTCATTGTGATAATAAAAGTTAATATCCAGTATGCTATTCCGCAGATAATCAACAAAAGAGTTTGACGCAGATGATAGCTACCCAGTGAAGTTTTATTAGATTGATGCATTGCAAAATAAGCTATCAGCCATCCAATAATTGTAATGTAGCATACAATGGCAGTAGTTTTACCGTTATCAACGTTGTTTTGTGTTTCCATAAATAATTTACTTTTTAAGTTGTTTTGTGTGCAATAAGTTTTAGGGTAGTAAAATATAAAATAGACCGTAGCAATGCAAATGTTTTGGCAGTTAATTTTAAAGGGCTTAAAAGTATGTTCATTATTAAATTCCTTTCAAATAAATACTAGCCTCCATTAATTGTATGCGCTCTTGCAAACTGTCCCTTTCCAGCAAACTGTTTTCCAGCTTACTTTGCAGCTCTCCAACCAGGCTGGCAGCTTTTTCTAATTGAAGATTGCGTTGTTTTAGTGAAGATATTTCGGCCAGTATCTCTTTATATTGGCTTTGCAGGTAAGCATAATCCTGCAGCAATTCGTTGTATTGCCTGTTTAAAACAGCCATATCAGTAAGCTCGTACTGTAATTCAATTTCTCTTTCTTCGGCACCTTTGGCAGCCTGTTGGTTTTGGCCAAGCTGGTTTTTTATACTTTCAATTTCGCTTTGCTGCCCGTCTAATTGGCTGCGCAGGGCAACTGCTTCTTGCAGTTCGGTATTTAAAAAATCAATTTCCTGCTCACGGGCTGCTAGCATAGCGTTGGCATCTGCAAGTTGTACCTGCAGGCTTTCATTAGCCGAGATTATTTTTTTTATCTGCTCTTCTGATAACATAGGTAAGCCGGTAAACATTACTGCCCCGGTCAAATTATAGATTTTACTGTCTTTAAACAAAAAAACCGCTCCTTTATTGTACCTTATAAGCAATAATATTCTTTTAGGCAGCGTATAACTGTGTATTGGTATCTTAACACGTAAAGCCCATGTAAACTTATCTATATTTGACGGAAGACGAACTCATACGAGGATGTTTACAGAAAAATGCCTCCTGCCAGAAGGAGATTTTCAACCGCTTCGCCGGCCGTATGCTAGGTGTGTGCAACCGCTATGCCCGTAGCAGTGCAGATGCAGAAGATATTTTACAGGACGCTTTTATAAAAGTTTTCGACAAGATTTACCAGTTTAAATCTGAAGGATCTTTTGAAGGCTGGATAAGAAGAATTGTGGTGAATACGGCTTTAAAAAAATATTCGTTACGCAGGTACCAGAAAGAAGTGGCCGGTTATGAAGTTACAGACCGGGATGAAAGCATGATGGAACCACCCGCTTACGGCCACTTAACCGAAAAAGACCTGCTGGTTTTAATAAATAATTTACCCGATGGATACCGGCTTATTTTTAACCTGTATGTTATAGAAGGATATCAGCATGATGAAATTTCGGAAATGCTGGGCATTCAACCAGGTACCAGCCGAAGCCAGTTGGTAAAAGCAAGAAATATGCTGCAGAAACAAATTTTACAATTACAAAAAGTTGCGGTATGAACAGTAACCGGCATTTTGATGACCATATAAAAGAGCAATTCAGTAATTACACACCCGATGTACACCCACGCATCTGGGAAAAAATTATTGCCGAAAAAGGCAAAAAAAGGCCCGCTGGCTTTTGGGTTTCGATGTTTAACAGCCGCAACAAATTATTATTGCTGGGCCTTTTTGTTGCACTAAGCAGTGGCGGGGCATGGCTTTATTACAACACAGCAGCAAAAACCAAAGCAGATTCTTTAAGTTTAAAAGATGAAAGAAAATCCAGCGGCAATATTGATGATAAAAATATGGTATCGCCCAATCAACCTTTAGCTGATAACCTTTCGGTAAATCAGCTTTCTGTAAATCCGCAATTAAATACATCGGCAGATAATAAAACCAATACAACAACAGCAGATGATATTGCAGCCGGTGGCAACCATGCATTAACTTATAACAGCAATACCAAAACAACTATTTTTTCTCCGGCGCCTTCGGCAGATGATGAGCCTGTAAACGCAAACGATATCCATACAAAAAATAAAAAACATTATACTGGCCTGGGCAATGTGCTGGTTAATATCACATCGCCGGATGCAGATGAAGATGCATACACAGAAAAGGGTGGCACACTGCTTGGCCGCCTTACTTTTAATGCAGAAAAAATTACAGAAAAAAGGAAAACCAAAAAAAAGGAAAACCTTCATTTTAATCCGGTTGTGTTTTTACCCGATTGCCCTGCTATTGAAAAAGATGCTGCTGCAAATAAAAAATATTTTGAGTTTTATGCCGGACCGGATTACGCATTCCGCAGCTTGCAGGATACCGGTAATTCGGCTTATATGCAAAAAAGAAAAGAAAGTACAAAGTTTAAATCGGGCTTTAGTGCTGGTGTACGTTACACCAAAGTGTTCAAAAATTCTATGAGTGTGCGCAGCGGTGTTAACTACAGCCAGATAAATGAAAAGTTTACTTTTAACCAGGGTAATGTGGTTCAGGTTACATACATCATTAACAATAACGGAGACACAATCGGCAGTTATACCACAACTGGTGCCCGTTACAAAACAACCATTAACAGGTATCGCAGCATTGATATACCACTGCTAATTGGATACGAAATGGGTAACGGTAAACTGCATGCCAATATTAATGCCGGTGCCATTGTTAATGTTTACAGTTGGCAAAAAGGCGATGTGCTGGATGCAAGCGGAAATCCCGTGAGCATTACTACTGGCAAAAGCTCATCGCCCTATCAGTTTAAAACCAATGCCGGCGTAGGTTTTATTGCTGCGATATCGGTTTATTATAAACTGAACAACAGGCTGCATTTAATGGCCGAGCCATATTTCCGGTATAATTTATCGCAAATGAATAAAGAGAGTATTACGTTAAAACAAAAATATCAAACAGCCGGTTTAAGGCTGGGTATAAGATTGGATTTAAAATAGAGGCAGCAAAAATAAAAACGAAAGTATCTTATAACTGATGCTGCTTTTAAACAGATAATAATGAACAAAAAGATAACCATATTGATATTAATTGCAGGTAGCTTTTTTTTAAATGCCTGCCAAAAAGATATAGATATTTTTGTACCAGATGCCGGGCAATTAAACGGGCCTGATACAACCTGGCAAAATACTATTACCCCAACTAGTTTGGTTTCAATTCTTAAAAACAATTTACTGGCAGCCCCTTACCAGGATACCATTATTGTTAATGCAAACATTGCAACTTTGGCAACTCCTTTTGGTATGCAGCTAAGTTTTCCACCAAACTGCTGTGTAAATGGAGCCGGGCAACCGGTAACCGGTAAAGTTGATGTTGAGATACTGGTTGTAAAAAAGAAAGGCGATATGATAAGGCTTGATAAGCCCAGTATTTTTAGCGACAGTGCTTTAACAACTGCCGGAGAAATTTTTGTACAACTTAAAAAAAATGGTGAGCTGCTGCAATTAGCACCTGGCATACGATACAGTATCAACTACGTTGATTTACCTACCAGCCAGCAAATGAAATTTTTTATTGGTGATGAAAGTAACACCCAGGCATTTAACTGGTTGCCGGTACCCAATCCAGCGTTCGACACTATAATTATAACGCCACAATTTTACCAGCTATATACCAACCGCCTCCGTTGGATAAGTGTTGCACAGCCATTTGAAATAAATACCAGTGGCAGAGTAAATATAACTGCAAATATGGCTGCTTACTTTACCAACGCCAACACAGTTGCCTTCACTGTTTTTAAAGATGTACGTACAGTAGTTGCCATGCAGCCCCATTTGGCCTCACGAAAATTTAATACCAACAGGCTGCCGGTTGGCAAAGCAATTACAGTAGTAGTAATTTCAAAACAAGGTGGTGATTATTATTTGGGTTACGAATCTGCAGTTACACAAACACCAGCTTCAGGCCCGTCAGTGCAGCATGTTAATGTAGTGCCCATAAAAAAGTCGCTGGCCGAAATATTATCTTACCTCAATACCCTTTAGTACAAAACAATCTATTATACCAAACTGAATTTCATTTTAGGCTAATGTGGCAAGGCCAAAATTCAAGAAAGCTTTTGTGCGGTTGGCTTTGGTAAATGCCGGTTGTACTAACTATAATATCCAATCGGCATAAAAAAGGGGATGCTGAAAACAGCATCCCCTTTTTATAATTTATGAATTTTATTAAGATACCAAGGTGCCTACTTTTTCGCCGGTAACCACTTTCAGTAAATTGCCCTCGGTATTCATATCAAAAACAACAATGGGTAAATTGTTTTCCATACAAAGTGTAAAAGCCGTCATATCCATTACTTTCAGATTCTTTTGAATACACTCGTTAAATGAAATGGTTTCGTATTTGGTTGCAGTTGGGTCTTTTTCCGGATCGGCTGTGTAAATGCCGTTTACCCTTGTGCCTTTTAAAATAACATCAGCTTTAATTTCTATAGCCCTTAAAGAGCCTGCAGTATCGGTAGTAAAATATGGGTTACCGGTGCCAGCGCCAAAAATAACTACCCTTCCTTTTTCTAAATGCCGCATGGCCCTGCGGCGAATATATGGCTCGGCAATTTGTTCCATTTTTATAGCGCTTTGTAACCTGGTGTAAATGCCTGCTTTTTCCATACCGCTTTGCAGTGCCATGCCATTAATTACCGTTGCAAGCATACCCATATAATCTCCCTGTGCCCGTTCAATGCCGCTCTCAGCCTCGTTCATACCGCGGTAAATATTGCCGCCTCCAATAACTACTGCCACCTGCACTCCTAATTCTATAACCGATTTTATATCCTGTGCATAGCGTGCAATAACTTCACTATCTAAGCCAAAATTTTTATTGCCCATTAAAGATTCACCGGAAAGTTTTAGCAGAATTCGTTTGTACTTAGGAAGCATTGGTAGTTTTTGTTTTTGCGAAGATATATTTTTATTCCCGATAGTCCTGATAACTATCGGAGGATTGTTTAACCGCTTTTATAGAATAAATCATCGGCAGTTTTTCATCCATGCCTTTAATGCGCCACATTTCATCCGC
>JAYURR010000042.1:0-2174 GCA_043756605.1 Chitinophagaceae bacterium | reverse complement strand
AATTAAGGGCATTGTTATCAGGCGCAAAAGAATTGTTTCCTGGGAAAAAATGTACGGTAATTTTTCAACCGCACCTGTACAGCCGCACAAGGGATTTTGTTGATGGATTTGCCGAAACCCTTGACCTGGCTGACGAAGTGGTTCTGTTGCCCATTTACCCGGCAAGAGAAATGTCAATAGAAGGGGTAAACAGCGAAATGATCTTAAATAAAATGAAGAACAAGAATAAAAGGGTTCTGTATAAAAATGAATTATTGGATTGGATTAAAAATAGTAAAACTGAATTATTAATAACAGCAGGTGCCGGCGATATTGATACACTGGTTGAACCGATAAAAAGTATAATTAATAGTAAAATTGGTTAATAAAAAACGATACAGCTTTCTTAATATAATGCTGGCCATATTTTGGGTTGCACTTGGCGGAGCCACCATTTTTTTATTGGTTGCTGCGGTTAAAACAAAGGAAGCAAAACGTTGCAAAGGAATTGAAATAAATATACATGGGGTAAGTAATAATTTTTTTGTTGATAAAAAAGATATACTCAATTCCATAACTGCCATGGAAGAAACAAACCCGGTTGGTAAAACCATTGGTTCTTTTAATTTAAGGAAGATGGAACTGGCATTGGAAAAAGATGTCTGGATAAAATCGGCTGAACTGTTCTTTGATAATAATGAAACCCTGCAGGTTATTGTGCAGGAGCGGGAACCCATAGCAAGGGTATTCACATCAACAGGTACCACTTTTTATATTGATGACGAACTGGCCATGCTGCCATTAAGTCAAAAATTTTCGGCAAGGTTACCGGTGTTCACCAATTTTCCTTCAGATAAAAAAGTGCTTACCAAAGCCGACAGCAGTTTATTGATGGGCATTAAAACGATCAGTATTGCCATACAAAAAGATTCATTCAGCATGGCGATGATAGAGCAGGTTGATATAACAGCACAACGCAATTTTGAAATGATACCTAAAATTGGTAACCAGTTAATTGTTTTTGGCGATGCAACAGATGCAGATGCTAAACTTGGTAAACTGAAAGTTTTTTATAAAGAAATAATGGTAAAGGCAGGCTGGAATAATTACAGTGTAATTAATGTGCAGTACAAAAACCAGGTAGTGGCAAAAATAAAAGGTGCTGAAGATATTGCTGCAGATTCATTGCGCACCCTGCAGATATTGCAAATGCTGGCAGAGCGTGCACAACAGCAGTCTGAAGATTCTTTGCAAACCATTCAGCAGGATAATGAACACAATACGGTTGACAGTACGATGATACAGCAATCCATTCAGCGGGATGAGGGTTACGAACCGGCAGCCGAAAATCAATTGCCGGGGCAACAACCAATTCAAAAAAGTACGGCTGTGTTGAATAAAACGAATCCTGCTGTAGTGAAGAAAGAAACAAAACCAATTTCGCAACCGGTACAACAATCCGCACCGGTAAATAAAATTGTACAACAACCAAAAGCTGTTTTGCCAATGAAAAACGCTAATTAAAAATATTACTCAATAATACAAACACAACACAAACAAAAAATACAATTATGAATCACGAACAACCCATCATCGTAGGTCTGGATATTGGCACAACAAAAATTGCTGCCATTGCCGGGCGAAAAAATGAGTACGGCAAGCTGGAAATACTTGGCTTTGGCCGTGCCAACAGTAATGGTGTACAACACGGTATGGTGTTGAACATTGATCAAACCATAAAAGCCATTGAGCTTGCTTTAAAAAACTGTTACGACTCCAACCCTAACCTGGAGATCGGCGAAGTGTATGTTGGCATTGCGGGCCATCATATAAAAAGTTTGCAAACACGTGGGGATATTGTTCGACAGAGTACCGAAGAAGAGATAAGACAGGAAGAGATTGACCGGCTTATTGCTGACCAGTACCGCACTTATATTCCTGCCGGCGACCAGATTATTGATGTGATACCGCAGGAATTTACGGTAGATAATTTTCAGAATATACCAAACCCAATTGGTTACAGTGGTGTAAAAGTGGGCGCTAATTTTCATATCATAACCGGCGATAAAAATGCAATAAGAAATATTAACCGCAGTGTTGATAAAGCAGGATTAAAAACAAAAGACCTGGTGTTGCAACCGCTTGCTTCTGCAGCCGCAGTTATGTGCGACCAGGATTTGGAAGCCGGCGTTGCC
>JAYURR010000041.1:0-5937 GCA_043756605.1 Chitinophagaceae bacterium | reverse complement strand
GGCAAACTGGCTTTTACAAGAATGATGAATTGCATGGATGGTAAAACCGAACCGGTTGAACTGTTTATCAATTCGCCTTTTGTAAATGGTGGCACGCTGTAATATTGATTAATCTGGTATACTTCTAAAAAAACTTTTAACCACACAACCCCTTAAATTATCAATCCTTTTTACTCTGCAGCGTAAATCCAAAAGTACTTCCCACATCAATTTTACTACGCACATGAATGGTTTCTTCGTGGGCTTCTATAATATGTTTGCAAATGGCCAGGCCTAAACCACTACCGCCTACTTTGCGGCTGCGGGCAAGATCGGTACGGTAAAAGCGTTCAAAAATCCGGGGCAAATGTTCTTCGGCTATACCCGAACCATCATCGCTTATTTCAATAAGCACTTTAGCACCATCAACTTTATAAAAGCTGGCTTCAATAATGCCGGATTGTTTGCCGTATTTAATGCCATTATCAACCAGGTTAATAAAAACCTGGCGTATTTTTTCTTTATCGGCAAAAACAGTCAGCGGCTGTTCGCAACCTTTTTTTATGATACACTTAATTTGTTTTTCATCTGCCCTAAAAGATAAAGTTTCATACACTTCTTTCAACAGCTCCTGCACCATAAAATTATCTTTCAATAATAATTGCTCGCCGCTTTCCAGTTTCGAAATGGCATCCAGATCATCAACCAGGCTTACCAGCCTGTCGATATTACGTGATGTACTTTGCAGAAATTTTTTATTCACTTCAGGTTTTTCTAAAGCGCCGTTCAGCAGTGTATCTACATAACCCTGTATGGCAAAAATGGGTGTCTTTAATTCATGGCTCAGGTTTTGCAAAAACTCTTTTCGGTAAGCTTCGTTTTGCTGCAGCAGTTCAATCTCTTCTTTTCGTTGTTCGGCCCAGTCTTCCACGTCTTCCCTCACTTCATCAATACTTTTTTGAGGCAGAATATTCTTGTAATAAAACTCCTCTTTTTTACTTGCTTTGGTTTGATAAATAAATTTATAAATGAGTTTTATTTTACGGTAGATGAAAGTTTGGAGTGTATAAACTATTAAACCATAAGCACCCAGAAAGATAACGATGAATGATAATAAGGCAATCCACCAAACTGGTTTAAAAACATAAATGCCAATAGATATTGGTAACGATAAACCAAGTGCTGTTAATGCAGATAGCTGCTGTGGTGAAAAATTTTTTGAAGTAGGCATGTTTAAAAGCTGTTAGCTATTAGCCCTTAGCTATTAGCCTTACAATTAATTGCAAGTTAATATTTAATGCCATCCTAACAGCTAACCGCTAAAAGCTAATGGCTTTCTTTACAAATCAAACTTGTACCCAACACCTTTTACAGTGGTAATACAATCAAGATTTAATTTCTGCCTGATCTTGCGGATATGTACATCAATGGTGCGGTCGCCCACAATTACTTCGGTTCCCCAAACCTGGTTTAATATTTCGTTGCGCAAAAAAACCTTACCGGGTTTACCGGCCAGTAAAGCCAGCAGTTCAAATTCTTTACGGGCAAGAATGATGTCGTGGCCCTGGTAGGTAACAATGTATTTTTCTCTGTCAATAATTAAATCGCCTATTTGTAAAATGCCGGTATCTTCTTTATTAACCCTTCTGAAAAGTGCATTCACTTTACTTACCAGCACTTTTGGGCTAACCGGTTTGGTAATAAAATCATCAGCACCGGTTTCTAATCCTTTCACTTCTGTTCCTTCATCACTTAATGCTGTTAAAAAAATAATGAGTGTGTCATTAAATGCCGGTTGCATACGCAGGATGTTGCAAACTTCAATTCCGTTTTTACCGGGCATCATAATATCCAGTATGATCAAATCGGGTGTAAATCGTTTTGCCTGTTCAATGGCTTCATTTCCATTTTTGGCTATTATTACTTCGTAGCCTTCGTTCTGCAAATTGTATTGAATGATCTCCAGGATATCTGGTTCATCATCGGCAATTAGTATTTTTTTAACAGTATTTGTTACACTCATACGGCGCAAAAATAGTCTTTACCTTTAATGAGGAACAATGTTTGTACACGGTTTTGTATTATTAAATTGTTAACTGAATGCGGTGCATTAACAATAAATTTAACCCTTAAAACGATATATGTGCAGGCGCTTACGTAATTTTATAGAACCCTGTCAGCAATATACTATGAAGAAATATTTACTCAGTTGTATAATACTCATCAGTTTTACGCCTGTTTTTGCCACACAGGACTCTGTAATTATACCTATATACCGACAACTTTTTCATGATAAGATAGATTATGAGCAAAAGCTGATTGATCAGTTAGATGGTAGGTCCAATGGCCTTGTAACCCTTTCACAAAAACCCGAAATTAACCTGGCCATTACATCTCTAATGACCAAAAAAATTAATGCACTACAAAATTTTGTTGAACAGAATAAGAAACTGGCTACTAACAATCAAAAGATAAAATACCTCAGCTACATTGAAACCTTGCTGAAAAAATTCAGATACAGTTACAGGGCAAAAGAATTTCAACCTGATTTAACGCCACAATTGGTTGAAACATTTGAAAAAATAATGAAAGATGATATTGACAGTTTGAGTATGGCAGCAGAAATTGAAAAAGTTCCTTACACAACTGGTAAAATACTTACAGAAATATTTACAGAAAATACAGGATATACAGCGAGTAAAAAAATAATGTACTTAAAATACAGTATCCTTAATCCAGATAAAATTTTGCAAACCATTGAACCCTACGTTAACGAACCCTTTGCCGATTCGTTGATTGTAATAAGCTGTTTTTTAAATCCCATAGCAGTATACAATATTGCACAGGCCCCTGGTTCAAAAATAGGTATGCTTATACACCGCAATAAAAACCCACTGGTTAAAACAATTGCAGTACTAAGTAAAACACCCAATGCATTATTATATTTCCCTTTCCTGGATGATATTATTAAAGGAAATAAAACCATCGAAAATATTAAACGGGACATAGGTTATGGTAAAGTTGGTTACGACAGCATCGGGTATTTTAAACTGCTTGTACAAACAGAGATTGAATATTTTAAAAGAATGTCAGGGCCGGCAAAAGATACACCCATGGCAATGTTTGGGCCCAATGGCCTGCGTGAAAAATTAAAAGAAAAAGCCATCCAGCATTTTGTTACACCTATAAATGAACTGCATGATTTAAGCAATATTAATTTGCGTATGCGATCAATTGATTCATTATCGGCCATTGATTTATATTTTATGATGGTTATGAGCGAAAATGATATTTATACATCAAGCTTTAAACACAGTTATGCCCGTTTTTTGCAGCGGCTTGGTAAAGAACCCAGAACAGATTCATTGCTGCAGTATGTTCATTTCGATTTTTTTAAAAAGTTTATTAAAATGACTGCCAATTTTAATAAACTCGATAATTTTTTAAGTTACATGCCACAAAGTTCTTCAGAAGCTTTAATGCGTGAATTTATTGCCAACCTCGATAATACCGGCAACCTGGAGGATGCAATAGATGTGGCAGATTCTTACAACAGCATCACCAATAAAAAATTACAAACTACCATACTGGGTTATGTAATAAGCAACGAAAAAAATTGTATTGAAAAAAATAATACACGAGGCAAAACCATTTATGGATTACTAAAAACAATTTTTTTATCGGCCGATTCTACCAATAATATTGACCTTACCAGCCTGTTGGGCATTCCATCTATTTATGAAATTGAAAATAAGCAGATAAGAGATGACAGTGGAAAGATCATTCAACAGGTTTATTGGTATGGCGATAAAGATGGGAAGGCTTTCTTCCCCCCATTCATTAAATCTTTTTCGCCAAAAGAATGGACCATTAGTTTCAACAGTGAGTGGTACGAGATAAAATCTAAAAAAGGCAATGTGTGGATTTATGCCAACCGCCCGTTGGATAATGATGCCAACCTGGATGACAGTGCACAGATACACCTGAATAATTACCTCGCCAAAAATCATCTGGAACCCTCTGTGGTTGTGCATCGTGGGCACAGTTACTGGTTGCCACGAACCATTAACCGCATGGCTGGCGAAGCAAAAATTGTAGTGCTTGGCTCTTGTGGAGGTTTCAAAAATTTGAACGATATTATTAAAGTTAACCCCGAAGCACATATCATAGCTACAAAAGAAATTGGTGCCGGAGATATTAACCGCCCCATCCTCAATTATTTAAACCAAACTTTCGAATCGGGCAAAACACTGGTATGGAAAGATATGTGGGCATCACTTACAAAACTATTTGCCACAGATGCCAACAGCTCCATAAAAGACAGCTGGGAAAACTATATACCACCATACAAAAACCTGGGTGCCATTTTTCTGAAAGGATACAATAATATGGCGAATGCGCAATAAGCAGTGGGCGAAGCAATTTAAAATCTAAAATCCAAAATCTAAAATCGCCTCTTACCTTTGCAGCATGACTGATAAAGCCAAAGCAAAAAGAAAAATATTTAATTTTTCGTTGTTGCGCAGGGTGTTTCATTTTGCAGCTCCTTATAAAAATAAATTTTACGGCTCGCTGATTTTAGCTATTGTACTTGCTCTTATTGCGCCACTCCGGCCAATGCTTATTCAGCTAACCATTAATGATGGCATAAAAAATAATACCGCAAGTCATTTTATAAATGGCCCCGGAGGTTTTATTATTGAGATAACCATTATACAGATTATTCTGCTGATATTGGAAACTGGCTTACGTTTTTTCTTTACTTTTCTTACTGCTTCTTTAGGGCAAAGTGTGGTGAGGGACATGCGGGTAAGCACCTACAAAAAAATTCTTCATCTTAATTTATCGCAGTACGATAAAACACCCATCGGCACACTTACCACCCGTACCATCAACGACATCGAATCCATCAATGATATTTTCAGCGATGGATTAATACCCATCATTGCCGATCTGCTGTCCATCATTTCTGTATTGGCTTATATGTTTTATGTAAGCCCGGTTTTAACCTTAGTATGCCTGGCACCTTTTCCGGTTTTAATTGTGGCCACATATTTTTTTAAAGAAAGCGTAAACAAATCTTTTATACAGGTTCGCAATGCGGTAGCCAGTTTAAATGCATTTGTGCAGGAGCATATTACCGGCATGGCGGTAATACAGGCTTTTGCTGCTGAGAAAAGAGAATTTAAAAAATTCAACACAATTAATAAACAACACCGCAATGCCAATATCAAAGCCATTTTTGCCTACTCTGTTTTTTTTCCGGTGGTGGAATTGGTGATGGCTTTATCCATTGGTCTGCTTGTATGGTGGGCAGCAAAAGATGTGGTTAGTCACCAGGAAGCCGAAAAAGTTGGAGGTGTCATCACCGCATTTATTCTCTGTTTGAATTTACTCTTCAGACCGCTGCGTGTGATTGCAGATAAATTCAATGTTTTGCAAATGGGCATGATTGCCAGCGAACGTGTTTTTAAAGTTTTAGATAATGAGGATACAACCATCAATGATGGTAATATTGAAACAAAACATTTAAAAGTTAAGGTTGAGTTTGATAAAGTTTGGTTTGCTTATATAGATGAGCAGTATGTTTTAAAAGATATCAGCTTTACGCTGAAAGCCGGCGAAACCCTTGCCATTGTTGGCCATACGGGCAGCGGCAAAACTTCCATCATCAGTTTACTCAATCGTTTGTATCATATAAATAAAGGAAGCATAAAGATTGATGATACCAATATTGAAGATTTTCGCTTAGATGATCTGAGAGCGAATATTGCTGTGGTATTACAGGATGTGTTTCTTTTCAGCGGCTCGGTAAAAGATAATGTTACGCTCCGCAACCCCGATATTAAAGATGAAGAAGTGGAACGGGCTGCAAAAATGATCGGCATTCATGATTTTATTTTACAGTTACCCGGCGGTTACAATTATAATGTAATGGAAAGAGGCGCTACGCTTTCG
>JAYURR010000040.1:0-5938 GCA_043756605.1 Chitinophagaceae bacterium | reverse complement strand
GTGGCTGCAGTTTCTTTTATAACATTCACTTCGGTTATTAAATAACCTGCCCCACTCACCAAAAATTTCCCCGGCTCAAACCAAACCTGCAAATGTTTTCCATTGGGATTGGGATGATTGCTAAATGCCTCATTTACTTTTTGTGCAAGCAACGGCATGTCTGTTTCTCCATCGCCATTTTTGTAAGGCACTTTAAAACCGCCGCCCAGATCAATAGATTCGAGTTCTTTAAAGGAAGGAATGATGTCGAACAACACTTCAATTCCTTTTACAAAAACATCTACGTCTTTTATATCGCTGCCGGTGTGTATGTGCAGGTTTTGAATGTGCAGGTTGTGTTTGCTAACCAGTGCCAGTATTTTATCCAGCTGATCAACCGGAATTCCAAACTTGCTGTTATCATGCCCGGTAGAGATTTTTATATTGCCGCCGCCCATGATATTTGGCCGCAGCCTGATGCCGACCGGATATGAGTGGCCAAATTTTACCCCGAATTTTTCAAGATTACTCAGGCTATCAATATTGATATGTACTCCCAGGCTTTGTGCTTCTTCTATTTCTGTAAAATGTATACCATTGCTGGTATACAGAATATTTTTTGCTTCAAAGCCGGCAAGGAATGCAAGCCTTACTTCATTAATTGAACTGCAATCTACATTACAGCCAATACTTTTAATGTGTTTTAAAATATTGATATTGGTCAATGCCTTGCAGGCATAAAAAAATTTAGTATCCGTTTGGGCAAAGGCATTGGTTAATTTCTGATACTGTGCAGTTATGTGGCCTGCTTCGTAAACATAGAGTGGTGTTCCAAACTCTGTTGCAAGGGTATTAAGTTGTTGATGTGATAAAGCCATGAATCGCTGATTAAATTGATGGTGTTGATTTTGCTGAAGAATATTGATCCCACGAAGCCGCAAAGTTCACAAAGAACAATATCAACTAAAGCAGACTTTGTGTTCTTTGTGAACTTTGTGGGAAATTAAAGCATTACTCAATCATTTCCACAATCTCCGTAGGCTCCATATTTGCATTCCGCATCGCAATACCTCTTACCGCATTGGATGCAAAATCCATAAATGCTTTTTTGGTGATGATATCATCGCCAACCATAGCAGGCACGCCAATATCTCCGCCCTCACGAATGCTTTCAACAATGGGTATTTGTCCCAGGAAGGGAATATCAAATTCTTCTGCCAGATTTTTACCGCCGTCTTTTCCAAAAATGAAATATTTATTATCGGGCAGTTCTGCCGGAGTAAAATAACTCATGTTCTCCACCAAACCAATAACCGGAACTTTCATTTGCGCCTGACCAAACATGGCAATGCCTTTTTTAGCATCGGCCAATGCAACAGTTTGTGGTGTGGTAACCACAATTACACCGGTTACCGGCACAGTTTGTACAATGGTTAAATGAATATCGCCGGTGCCCGGTGGCATATCAATAACCAGGTAATCCAGTTCGCCCCAATCTACTTCAGTAACAAACTGGCGTATGGCACTGCTCACCATGGGGCCTCGCCAAACCACGGCCTGCTTTTCATCTATCAACAAACCAATGCTCATCATTTTAATACCAAATTTTTCAATAGGTACAATCATTCCTTTGCCATCAACCTCTCTCATCAGCGGCCTTTCGCCACGTACACCAAACATAATATGCTGACTGGGTCCGTAAATATCGGCATCCATCAAACCAACCGTTGCGCCGCCTGCTGCAAGTGCCAGAGCAAAATTTGAGGATACTGTGCTTTTTCCAACACCACCTTTACCACTCACCACTGCAATAATATTTTTTACACCACTTAAAATGGTTTTGCCATCCTTACGGTTGCTGCTGGTATTGCTGGTAAAGTTTACCGTAACTACGGCTTCTTTATTCACCAATAATTTTACCGCATTAATGCAGGCATTCATGATTAAATCTTTCAGCGGACATGCAGGTGTAGTAAGCACCACAGTAAATGAAACATTGTTACCATCAATCGCAACATCTTTTACCATATTTAATGTTACCAGGTCTTTGCCAAGATCGGGTTCCTGCACGTTTGATAAAGCCTTTAAAATATCCTCGTTAGTCATCGTTCAATTATTTGTTAAAAAACCAATGTAAACCGCAAATTTAAACATTGATGCCCTTACTTTGTTTATTAATTAAGGAATGTTGGTATTTTTGGGCCAGACGGTTGTGGTACTATTTAGCTCCATTGGCGTCACACTCTTGTACTACATATATCTCTTGAACTTTTTTTTGATGAAGAAATTTATACCATACTTTTTTATTGCTGCTTTATTTTTACCTGTTGCTGCCAAAGCACAGTTTGAAACCTTTAAAGATTCAGTAGTACAACTGTATGGTATTGTAATGACGGCCGACAGTTTAAAAGGCCTTGAATCGGTAAGTGTGGTTGTAAAAGGGCAAAACCGTGGTACCATCACCAACAGCAAAGGCGTTTTTAGTATTGTTGTTTTAAAAGGCGATGAGGTTGTATTTACCAGTATCGGTTTTAAACCCAAAACAATTTCTATTCCTGCAAATCTTGAGGGTAACCAACAAAGCATTATTCAGTTAATGGTAAACGACACGGTTTATTTACCTGCAACCATTATTAAAGCAAGGCCATCCCGCACGCAGTTTGAGCGTGACTTTTTAAATACCGAAATGCCCGACGATTATATTACCATTGCCCGCAAAAATAATAATGAAGCAACCCGAAAAATATTAGTTGCAAACCTGCCAACCGATGGAAGAGAGAACAGCAGTAATTATTTACGCCAAACTGCCAATAAAGCTTACTATGCCGGACAGGCACCTCCCATGAACATCTTCAACCCTTTTGCCTGGGCCGAGTTTATTAAGGCATGGAAAAGGGGAGATTACAGGCGTAAGTAAAGCCCCCTCCGCCTCCGCCAGCTGGCGGAGGAACTTAATGCAAACAGTCTTCTTTTGTTTTTGTTTCTTTGCTAACACAAAGAAGTAATTTATATGAAAAGTGCTTTGCACAATTCCTCCTTTAGGGGGGCAGGGGGTGTCAGGATTTTCCTGATTGGTTTTATGGGCAGTGGCAAAACCTACTGGGGAAAAATATGGGCTCAACAAAGCGGCCTTGTATTTTACGACCTGGATGAAGTGATTGAAAAAAAACAGGGTAAAACCATCTCCGAAATTTTTGAAAAAGATGGAGAAGATTATTTCAGGAAAATTGAATCCAGTGCGTTACGGGCTTTTGCAGAAACGGAAAACTGCATCATTGCATGCGGCGGCGGCACAGCCTGTTTTAATGATAACATACAATGGATGAATGAAAACGGGAAAACCGTTTATCTGTCGGCAATACCACAATATATTTTTGACCGGATTTTGGATGATAAAGAAAAAAGGCCATTGATAAAAAAACACAACGAGGCCGAGCTGTTGTTTTTTATTGAGCAAAAATTAAAAGAACGGGAACCATTTTATAGCCAGGCAAAATTTATTTTGCCTGTAACTGAATTAAATGATGACAGCCTACAACCATTAACTATTAACCAGTAAATTTTCTATGCACAAAGGATTTATAAAAACAGCTGCTTTATTAGGTGCTTTATCTGTAATGCTGGGCGCTTTTGCAGCACATGGGCTAAAGAAAATTTTAAGTGCCGATGATTTGCAGATATTTGAAACCGCCGTCAGGTACCAGTTTTACCATGTGTTTGCATTGCTGGCTATCGGAATTTTATACAAAGAATTTCCAGGCAAGTTAATGGTATGGTCAGGCAGGCTGTTTATTGCAGGGATTATAATTTTCTCAGGCTCTTTGTATTTATTGTGTTACGTAAAATACAATCAGCTGCCTTTAAATTGGTTTGGGGCAATTACGCCATTTGGCGGTGCTGCTTTTATTGCGGGCTGGGTAATGCTTTTGCTGGCTGTTGTAAAACGAAATTAAAATGCTTTTACTTCTCGGTGCAGGGTAATTAAAGTACCGTTTTTATTTTCAATGCTGAATTCAACATCAATATCTGCCATGCGCTTTTTCATATTTTTAAGCCCATTTCCAAACTGTCTTAATTTGTCCATATTAATACCCGTGCCATTATCCTGAATATATAATGTCAGGCTGTTATCAACCCTTATCAATGTAATACTTACCTCTGTTGCTTTGGCATGTTTCAGTATATTGTTCAAGGCCTCCTTTACAACTAAAAAAACATTTCTTCTTATAGCGCCAATCACCTGAATATTGGGCAGGTGATTGGGGATGTCTATTTTACAGGTAATACCAGTATCTTCAAAATACTCCAGAGCGTAACTACGGACGTAGGCTATCATATTACCCAGGGTATCGTTGCTGTTACTCATACTCCAGATAATGGCATTCATCTTATTTAAAAGGTCATTGGCAGCAGATGAAATTTTTTCAATTTCCGGAATCGGATTATCAGCAAGCTTGTTTTTTGCCAGTTCGCTGTACAGCCTGATGCTTGTCATACCTGCGCCTAAATCATCATGCATATCGGCACTGATGCGATTTCTTTCTTCCTGTTGTGCTTTAATTACTGCTATCTGTGTTTCAAATTCTTTCTTTTCAGCATCCAGTTTCAGCGCCTCCTGTTTTTTAATTTCTTTAATCAGCTCATTCCTGTTTTTATAGGTCAGGCCCAACAGGAAAAATGACAGTTCCAATACAATACCTGTATTATAATAAAACAGCGAAATAAAATAAAGTGCAGTTGGCTTTACATTAAAAAACAAGAGTATGAATGAAATCAAAGAAAAGAAAACCAGCGTAGCATTACCCGCTGCTATATAATTAAACAGCTTGTCTTTTCTTTTTAATGCAAGGTATATGAATGCAATACCAATTAAAAGAAACAAAATTTTCATGATGCTTTCAAGATAGTGCTGGGGCAAAAAAGTATCAGTAAAAAAATTGAGGAAGGTAAAAATACCCAGCAGTAACAAAACAAAACGCTCTCCGTACTTTAAAATACGGTCAAGCAGTATGTAGTTGTTTTTTGTATCCAGAAATCTTCTGGTAAACGATATATAAAAAATGGTGCCTGTAACCAAAAGAAAAAAATCAAAGTAAGCGTAATAGAAATTGGTAAATGCATCAGAGGTTCTTGCCAACGATGAGTTAAAGTAGATGAGCAAAAACATGCAAAGTGAATAAGCTGCATTAAATAAAAACTCTGTTTTACGGCTGATGATAAAATTGGTTACCATAAATAAAATCATCATCAGTAATATACCGCTTATTACCAATCCGAATATCTGGATATCTGATTTTTGCTTTGCTATAAAAAATTTATACTCTGCTAAATAATCTTCATTAATCAATACAGGATTTATACTGCCATGAGCAGTTTTTAACGGCTTTATCTTTAATAAGAAGTAATTGGTACTACCAGCCCCGAGCGTAATTTTTTTATAATTGGAGGCATTGCCACTATTCTGAATATATATGGTTTGCTGTTCAATTTTATAAATATTGTATTCGGTAAAATACATGCCCGGATCTAAATAAGCTGATATTTCTTTGGCAGTATTATTTTTCAGCAAAATTTTCAGGTATAAAGTAGAGCTGATTCTTTCCGGCTTAACTCTTATAATCGGATATCTGTTGTTAAACCTGTAAAAAGGCTTTTGCATTACTTCTGAAACTGATAATGCACAGCTGCTGTCGAAGTAAAACAGTGTTTTGGCAAGCAGGTTGTTTTCATTTTTGATATCGGCAATAAATACTGTGTCAGAAACCGCAGTAGCCTGGCCTTTGCAAAAGTATCCTGATAATAAAATTATGAATAGGAAAATGATACGTTTCAAACCACAGCTGTTTTCTCAAACCTACGTAAATTCTGCGAAAGCTTATATTTCAAAAGCATTTTTTTCAATGCATTTGAAGTAATGGTTTTCTATATCTTTGTTGGCAATGGCAAATAAACTGAAAAC
>JAYURR010000039.1:0-18356 GCA_043756605.1 Chitinophagaceae bacterium | reverse complement strand
CTGCTGCGCCGCCCTTCATGCCAAAACATGGGCCTAGCGATGGTTCACGCAATGCAAGCACCACTTTCTTTCCTAATTTTTTTAACCCATCAGATAAGCCAACTGAAGTGGTTGTTTTACCAATGCCGGCCTTGGTAGGTGTTATGGCCGTTACCAATATTAATTTTGAAGCAGCAATTTTTTGCTCATCAAAATGTTTAATGTCAATCTTGGCTTTGTAACGGCCGTATGGTATCAGCATTTCCTGCGGCATACCCATGGCATCTGCAATGGCAGTAATTGGTTGCATAATATTTTCCTGCGCTATTTCGTAATCAGATTTCATGTGTTTAGTTTTATTGTTTTTTGCCATCCCGAAAAAGTCGGGACAAGCTATGGAATTCGCCTCTAAACAATTCTGTTGGTATCAACATTTGTTATGGCTCATTTCATGGTTGATGGTTTTATTAAAGTGCTTAACGAATATAATTAAAGTAGATAAATTACTTAACCGTTCAAATCAATCGCATACTCATTTACAAGTTCATCAATCAGCTTTTGTAAAATGCCGGTTTTTTGTAAAGCAATTATATATGCTTCTTCATTGCCGGTTGCCTTTAGCGTAAACAAAGTTTTCAATGCTTTTTTTAAATACAAGTTTTGTACAAATTCTTTTTGTTTACACAATAAAAACACAGCCCAGCTTTTTAAAACAAAATTCATTGTATCATACTGGCAATCTTTTATTTGTAATATGGCAGCTATTTTTTTTGCAGCATCCTTCTCAGCATGTAACCGGTTGCCATTATATTTTATTAGGATGATGCCTGCGTAAGCCCGGCTCATATCTGTAGCATCAAAACTTACTGCATTTTTTTGCAAAATCATTTCCAGTCTTGATTGGGCAAGTTTTTTTAAAACAGCTTGTGAACTTCTGTATTTTTTATCCGCCTGTATTTTTGTTGCTTCAATTTCTGCAAGTTGCTTTTGCATTTTTTCTATTGGCCTAAAGCCTGCATGATAATAAACCCAGAAAGAGCCGGAGTTAATTCCATCGCTGTTTTGTTTTCCAATCTGGTAAGGGTCTGCCGTAAAGCGTTTTAAATTGTAAACCTGTGCATGCAATTGCAAAACCTGGTTAAAAATATATTTGGTTTCGCCGCCACGGTAATCCGGAAAAACATTGAGGCCAATGCGGCCACTGTTAAATAAAATCCACGAGCCTGCATAGGCAACCGGCAAGCCGTTTTTAAAAACCGTATAACCCATGTAACTGTCAATTGGGCTCCGCCTGTCTGTTACCATGCCCATCAGCGCAATTGAAATACCTCTTGGCAAATGATAGTAAGAAACTAATTTTGCTGCAGTAAAACTAATCGGGTCAATCTCCCGCAGATACCGCACCAATATCATTCTGCTGCAGTCAATAATCTGTTCTGCTTCAGCATCACTTAATGCAACTGGTACCGGTTTTAACAAAGGTTCTTTCTTAAATTCATTTCTTATTAATGAGCGGTGATAAAAAGTTTTAATCAACCGTTCGGGCAAACAACAATGCGAAGTGATATTTATTTCAACATTGATGCCGATTGCATTCCAGATTTCATCTTTTACTTCGGGCTTTGTGTTGCTGCTTTCAAAAATATCAATCAACTGATCAAGCACATCCTCACCAGGCTTACGCATCTTTTTTAACCAGCCTTTCCATTCAGCATTTCCATCCTGAAAAATTTCTGACTCTGCTTTGTTCATCAGCACCGAAATAAAAGCCTGTATCTGTGCATCACCGCTTTCAAAAGAATTAAATTTAACGGCATTGCGATTTATTTTTTGTAACCACTTTGTTATTTCAAAACCAAAAGCTGCACAAATGGTTGTGCCAGTTATGCCACTGTTATAAAGCTGGTATTGCAGGTTTTCGTTCTCCGCTATATATTTATTTAAGGTCAATAATAATTCTCCTGCTTTTTTATAAATGGATTTGTTGTTGGGATAAGCCTGCAAAAACAACAACGCAGCATACAGGCTTTGTGCTGCTTTTTTGCTTTTTATATTTTTTATGTTGATGCTATTGAGCAGTTGCAGTTTTGCCAAGGATAAATCTTTTCCATATTTATTACGAATGGAAAAGAGTTTGGTAACTGCTGCATTGTTATTTATCATACCTTAAAAAAATTAAACTACGTAACTGAAAGTTAGTGCATTTATTTTGTGCCTGTGGGCAATACCTTTGCTTTGTTTTACAACCATAACCGGTTAACTTACTTTTATGCTACGCTTCTTTTTAAAACTATACTGGAAATTTTTTGGCTGGCAACTCTCCGGCAACTTTCCTTATCAATATAAAAAAATTGTGCTGGCAGTTGCGCCGCATACACATTGGGTAGATGTGATGACCGGCTTTGCGGCCCGCCAGGCAATGCATATTGTGCATGCAAAATTTTTAGCAAAGAAAGAATTGTTTGTGTGGCCCTTAGGCTGGGTGTTGCGTAAAATGGGCGGCACACCGGTTGACAGGTTTGCTAAGCAAGGCATGGTGGACCAGGTGGCTGCGTTATTTAATGCCAACGAAACTTTTATGCTCGGTCTTTCGCCGGAAGGAACGAGAAAGCGTGTTGATAAATTACGCACCGGCTTTTACCATATTGCCAAAAAAGCCGGCGTGCCTATTGTGCCCATTGGGTTTGACTATGCCAACAGACTGGTGATAATTGGCGAGGCTTTTTTTCCGGGCGATGATGAAGAAGCTGATTTAAAAAAAATTATTGCTTTTTATGCAAACATAAAAGGTAAAAAACCAGAGCTGGATATGCGGCATTTAAAAGCACCCTGATTTTATGCTTTTTATACATTGAAAAGTTTATTGTTTATTTTTGAAAAAACAACCGCTTCATGATTTCTTATAATCCCAAGGATTGGTTCACTTTCATTTTTAAATTTCATAAGGCTGATACATTTCGCAAACTGTTGCCGCTTATTATCGGTATTTGTGTTTATGCCGGCATTGTTGCCTGGCTTGAGTTGTATGTATGGAGGCTATCAGAAACGAGCCATGTAAAAAACATTCCGCTCATGCATGGGTTGCTTGGTTTTGCCATTTCTATGTTACTGGTTTTTCGTACCAACACCGCTTACGACCGCTGGTGGGAGGGCCGCAAACTCTGGGGTAGTCTGGTAAACAGCAGCCGCAACCTGGCTATGAAACTTGAAAGCATGTTGCCTGCCGATGATAAAGAGCAACGGGCATTTTTTAGAAAAACAATTCCTGCTTATGCGTATGCTTTGCATAACCACCTGCATAAAGAGCAAACAAGGGTTGAGCTTTTTAATACTTCGGAGCACAAACATATTTTTGACAAGATTGATCACAGCAAACATGTGCCCAACCAGGTAGCATTGCTAATGTACAAACACATACATCAGTTACACGAAGCAAAAAAGATAAGCGGAGAACAGTTGCTTTTTTTAAAAGACGAAATGCAGGCCTTTACAGATATATGCGGCGCCTGCGAACGCATAAAGAATACGCCCATTCCTTTTTCGTACAGTGTGTTTATAAAAAAATTCATTTTCTTTTATATTATGACGCTGCCTTTTGGATATGTTTTTCAACTGGGTTTTTATGTAATACCGGTTGTTGCATTTGTGTTTTATGTACTGGCCAGTCTGGAGTTAATTGCCGAAGAAATTGAAGACCCTTTTGGTGGTGATGAGAACGATGTGCCCACGGCTTTGCTGGCAAAAAATATACACAGGCACGTGGCAGAAATTATCTGACAGTTTTTTTATTTGGACTTTTCTGGATTGAAAATTTTTAGTACTAATGCATAATGTTCCGGATGTTATGCAGCAAAACAGAATTTTATAAACTAGCCTTCCCTATTCAGTTCGCTTTCATAAACAAAATTATTTCCGCATATCTTTTATTATATGGATTAAAAAACTGCGTTATCATAGGTACATGTTTTTTTGATGGCTGAATCTGATATGTATATTTTACATTGTATTTTTTAAGCGAGTCGGTAAATTTTTCGTTGCTTTTGCTTATAGACGGATAGGTTTTGCCACCCTGGTAAATAAGCATGGGTGGCATGTTGTTGTGTAAAAAATAAATGGGCGAAGCCTGTTTCCATATGGCGGGCTCGCTGCTGAAAGTATTATAGTATGTATTGCCCGGCGGTAAATTTTCTTCTTGTAAATAACCGTACATGTCAAGTCCGGCAGCATCAATTAATATCAACCCTTTTATAGGATTAATCATTTGCAGGCTTTTAAAATAATCATGCTTAATGGTTACCAATGCAGCTAAATGCCCACCAGCAGAGTGCCCCGAAATAAAAATGCGGGTGCTATCACCACCATATTCGGCAATATGTTCTTTAGTCCACTTAACAACGGCGGCAATATCGGTTGCCATTTGCTGATAATCTGCAGCCGGACTTTTTGGATAATTGGGTATAACGGTTACAATGCCTTTCCTGGCCATGCGGCTGCCAAAATAACTGTACAGGTTTTTGTTGCCCGAGTTCCAGCTACCGCCATGTACAAAAATAAAAACAGATTTGGGGTTTTTATTACCTGCCGGCGCAAATACATTCAGTTTTTTTATAGCAGTTGATGTATCGGCACTGTTGTATATAATGTTCTTACTTCGGTGTACAAATTTAAATGCACAACCGGTTGTTGCAAGTAAACTTATAAAGCAAATGAGTGCGATGGCTGGATATGAAAATTTCTTTCTGATAATTTTTTATTGAAACTTACGGATTTTTTTTTGTTGCAGTTTCGCGGTTAAATATTTTCAACAACAAACTATAAAGCTCCGGATGGTTTTCTTTCAGCAGTTCGGGACGTTCAAAAAAATATTCAGATACCACCGCAAAAAATTCTGCTTCGTTGGTTGTGCCGTAAGGGTCAATGTCTGAGTTATCATCATAAATTTCCTGAATTTTTTGCCGCATCAGTTGCAGCCAAGGTTTTATGTATTGCCTATCCAGCAAGGTTTCCGGCACACCATCAATGTCACCATCTGTTTTATCAACCAGGTGTACAAACTCATGTATGGCGGTATTGTTTTTACCGGTTTCGTTTGAAAAAGATTGCCGCAATTCAAACTGAGAAAGTATCATAACATGGTTCATAGCACCGCTGCCAACCATACCCAGAATATTTCTGCCTTCGCCCTGTTGTTCAAATTCATGATTGAAAGAATCGGGGTACAACAAAACTTCGTTCAGGTTTTTGTATTGCCATCCTGCAAAATTAAAAATGGGAATAATGGCACTGGCAGCGATTAAAACACGATCTAAATCTTCTACAAAAGTTCTAACACCCGTAATTTTTAACTGTGTTAAAAAATGAGCAGCACGTTGCTCAAATTCGATTTGTTTTATTTTATTAAGTTGTTGATAGAAAGGAACATGTTCTTCCAATATCTTTTTTAGCAAAACCGGTACAGGATCAGTAACCGTAACTTTCTTTTTCTGCAGAAAATAAACAAGGTAAATAACTGCCAGTAAAAAAATGATGAGGATGAATATTTGCATGCTGTACTGAAACTTTTAAGACCGGGCAAAATTGACGCTGATAAAATTGGGGATATATTTGCCAGAGTATTATTATCTAAAGGTTTTCTTAATCTTCCTCTTCTGTTTCCTCAGGATCAGTATAATTGAACTCCACTTTACTTTGGCTGATAATTTCGTCAAGTATGTTGTTTAGATAGCCCGCTTTTATTGATTCTTTAAATCTCTCATTAAGTATTGGTATGTTAACTATTTCTTCTATGCAGCCCATGTATTTTTCAACAATTGCATTTACCAAATATGTTTTTTTTGCATTGGCTTCAATTTTGGTTAACAAGTTTTCTGCTTTTTCATCAGACTTAATTACAAATGTTATTGGAAATTTTTGAATTTTATCAATGTCGAGAAAATACTTTTTAAAATCAAGTGTTTCTGTAACCTGAAAGAATCTGCCAAGTGGGCGCATTACAAAATCAATACCGCCATCATTAGCATTTGTTCTTCCGGTTTTATACAGTTTTAAATTTTCTTTATTTAGGGTATCCATTTCGTAACCCCAGATGATTGTCTGATCATGATAATAAAACTTTAGGATAGAATAGCTAACAATCTCGAATAGCCTTGCGTCAACATTTGGAGCAAGCAAACTGCTTATAAAATCCTCAACGTTATTATCTTTTTTATTTTCAAATTTTTGCAATTCTTCACACGCATTCATAAATCTTTGAAAAGAATCTTGCTTGATTTTTATATACTCGTCTATTATTTCAATCACAGCTTCGGCAATATTTATTGTTGAACCATCAACCGATACTTTAATTTGAGCTTCATTTATCCAATATTTTGATTCAGTCTGGTCGTGAATAATAACCCTGTCAATTTCGGCTAACGGAAAGTATCTTCTGTAATCAGTATTGGTTCTGTTTTGAAAATAATGGTTTTGCAATTTTTTACCAAACGGCAATTCCCTTTGACGATCAATAAGTGGAGTTTGCCTTGACCCTTCGGATTCGGAATATTTTCCCTCTTTTAAAAATCCATTTTTTATGTACTCTTCAACCAAAGTATAGATAGAGTACAATACTCCAAAGCTTGCTCTTGATTTAGATCCTTTATTTGCTGAGCGGGTTTTTTCATTAATGTATTGAATGAGATAGCTCTTTTCAAAAATGCTATTTGCATTTTTGCCAAAATGATTTTCTAAAATATTTTTAATGCTTGTTGTGAATATATGTTCCATCAGGTTCTTCAAAAAGTTTTAAATTATGAGTATTGGCAATTTTATCACTCTCAAAAGTGCGGATTTCCTTTTGTAGTTTTTCCCCCTTGTATTCTTCTGCCAATTGCAATCTTCTCAACCCGATTTTTACATACTCGTCCTGCAATTCTATCCCTATGCAATTTCTTCCAAGCTCTTTGGCAACAAAACACGTAGTAAATGTGCCGGAGAATGGGTCCATAACCACATCGCCGATATTTGAGCTTGCTTTAATAATTCTTTCAAGCAGCGAAATCGGTTTTTGGGTTGGGTGGTTTTCGTACTCATCCATGCGGTAACGAACTCTTGCAAAGTCCCAAACGTTTCCCGGAATTTTTTCTGTACTGTAAACTGTAGGAACAGTTTTACGATAATCAATTAATTTTCTTTTTGCACCGGTTTTAGCTTCAACCAAAATGTCATTTGCATTAAATGTATAGTTGTCTTTATTTTTAACACAGAAAAGAATCGGCTCATACATTGACCCATAATATTTCTTTGCCTGCACACCCGAACTATCGTAAGACCAGACCAATCTTGATAAAATATCTAATTTTTTACGTAAATAAATGTCAAAATAAGGCATGAACTGGGTAGCCGTCATAACATAAAAACTACCATTGGGTTTTAATTTTTTAATACACAAATCAATCCAATTGTAACACCAGTCTAAATAAGCTTCTTCTGTTTTCCATTTTTCAATGTGCCCGTTAAAGTTTTTACCAATATTGTATGGTGGATCAGCAAAAATCAAATCAACAGAATTGTCTGGAACTTCTGTAACCAGTACTTCCAAAGTATCCCCATGAATAATTTTATGTTCTTCTGTTCCAAATATTTCCATTCTTGAAATAATATTTATAGAGTAAATTTAAGTAAAATAATATTCAGTTAGTTTTATGCAAATGATAATAAAATATTGGCTGGAGTGCTAATTATGTGTAATTACTTCTTTGGCGCCCTTTTAATTGGCTTACCATATTTTTTCATCATCCTGTCTTTCTTCTTTACAATAAAATTTACTTTGCTGTTTTTGGCCGATTTTTCATGAAATGCAGGCCCACGCTCTTCCTTCTTGGGTATTTTTAATTGTATTGTCTTCATGTAAACCTTCGGCTTTTCATCTTCGGTTAATTCATCGGAGATGACCAGGTTTTCGGGCAATGCAGCATTGGCTATCGGTTGCTTCATCAAAGCTTCAATGGCTTCCTGTAAAGGTTTTTCTTTTTCTGTAATAAAAGTAATAGCAATACCTTTTTTATCGGCACGGCCGGTGCGGCCAATGCGGTGTATATAATTTTCCGGCACTTCGGGCACATCAAAATTAATAACGTGTGTTACTTCGGCCACATCAATACCACGGGCAACAATATCGGTTGCAATTATAAAGCGGTAAACGCCTTCGTGAAATTGTTTTACGGTATTAAAGCGATGATTCTGTTCTTTGTTAGAATGTATTACGCCTGCCGTGCCGGGAAATTTTGCTTCCAATTGTTCGTACAAATCGTCAGCTAATTTTTTTGTTGCCGCAAACACCAGCACTTTGGTCATGCTTTCATCTTCGGTTAACAACAAATGCAACAGGTTTACTTTTGTGTAAAAATTTGGTACATCGTAATAAGTCTGTTCAATATTTTCAAGCGGCGTACCGGTTGGTGCTGCTTCCACACGTTCGGGTTCATTAAAGTAAGTATCCATCAAAGCTTCCACTTCATCAGTAATAGTTGCGCTAAATAAAAGGTTCTGCCTTTTGGCGGGCAACAGGTCTAGTATGTTTTTTATCTGTGTTCTAAAACCAAGGTTCAGCATCTCATCCATTTCATCAATCACTAATTTTTTAATACTCTTGGTTTTAAAAGCGCCGTTTAAAATCAGATCGTACAACCGGCCTGGTGTTGCCACCAGCACATCGGCACCGGTTTGCAAATCTTTCCATTGCGTGTTAATATTTACGCCGCCATAAACACCTACGGCAACAACGCTCATATAAGTTGTAAGTTCTTTAACCGATTCTACAACCTGCGCCACCAGCTCTCTTGTTGGCACAACAATCAGTATTTGAGGGTTTTTATCTTTACTAAATTTCCACAAACGCAGCAAGGGTAACAGGTAAGCAAATGTTTTACCGGTGCCGGTTTGTGCAATACCGCAAACATCACGACCACTCATTACAACCGGAAAAACCTTGTGCTGAATGGTGGTTGGGTTAACGAATCCTTTTTCATCCAATGCATTTAGCAAGGGGCCGCTTAAATTTAATTCTTTGAATTCCATACGTAAATTATCTGCTGCGAAGGTAGTTTTAAATTATTTGAAGAGGTATAGGCTGTTAAGCCAGTGTAAATACCCAACATCACGTATTGGCAGCCACTGATTTTTAAGTAATTTTAAACCAAAAATGGTTTATATGAAAAAGTTGATTTTATCTTTTTGCTTTTTATTTTTTACTGGCATGGTTGCATACTGTCAGGATTATGTGATTGATTACTCTTTAAATAATGGATACAGCCTGGTGTATAAAAAATTGCCGCCTCCCACACAATATCAAAACGCACTTCAAAAAACTTACGGCGTAATAAACAGCGAAAATAAAATTGTGGTGCCACTTGTTTATAAAAGCATTTTCAACAGTGGCGAAAAGGGAATTTTTATTGTTAAAGATGGAGTGGACAAAGCCGGTTTGTTTTCTGCCGTTACTCAAAAATTAATTGTTGAGCCGCAGTATTTTGAGATTGAATCTTTTAGCGAAGGCCTGGCTGTTGTAAAAAAAAGAAAGCCTGATTACGGTTTTGTTTGGGGCGCTGTTGATGTAAAAGGTTACACAATTATACCTGTTGAATACGATTACCTGGGTGCCTGCAATGAGGGTTTGATGAATTTTCAGAAAGAAAAAAAATCGGGTTTTATTGATAAGACAAATAAAATTATCATCCCTGCCATGTACGGTAATTTTTCCGGCTTTAGTGATGGCCTGGCTGCTGTGCAGATTTTAGAAACGGGTAAATATGGTTACATTGATAAAACCAATAAGCTGGTTATTGATGCTGTGTATGAAGATGCAAACCCCTTCTATGGCGGCTTTACATCGGTTGCACAAAAGAAAGGATATACATTGAATAAAGTTGGGCAAAAGTCAATTAGCGTTCCTGCTGAGTGGGTTGTAATTAATAAAAGCGGAAAAAAAATACAGGAAAGATCTTTTGATAAAGTATCATCATTAAATGCTGGTGGACTTTTCATAATTGAATCGAACGGTAAAAAGGGAACCATGAACACACAGGGCATGCCCATACTACCCATGGAATATGAAGATGTAACGATAGATAAAAGCGGTTATGCTGTTTTTAAAACTGCTGATAAAAAATATGGCATGATGAATAACGTTGGCTCTACAATTGTTGCCCCTAATTATAATTATGTTTCTCCTACAACAGCAAACAGATTCTACGTAATTCAAAACGGAAAATTTACCGTGGGCGATGTAAACAATAATGTTTTTGTACAGCCCGATAGTGCAGCCGGTGTTATACTTGGTAAAAAAAGAATTGTATATCATTATAAAAACCGGGTAAAGATTTTTGACCTGAACGGAAATATACAAAAAACATTTACCGATCTTACTTTAAAAGGCTATGGCCACAGTCTTACTGAAACTGAAGACAGCATTAGGTTAAACGCAGATGCCACAACACAGTTAATAAATTTAGCTGCCAATTTAAAAAAGGTATTGCCATTTGGCGAGGCTGGTGATTTTAATGAGGAAGGAATATTTATTGGCCAAAATGTCGGCTACGATTTTTACGATTATATCGGTAAAAAACTAAATACAAAAAGCTTTTACTCGGCTGTAAATTTGAGCGATGGTATTTGTGCCCTGCAGGAAACCAGCACATCGGCACCGCACCTGGCCGATAAAAACTTTAATAAAATAAAAGACCTGTACACCTATTTTAAAGGACCATACTCAGAAGGGTTGGCTTATGCTACCAATAGCCAAAGCGGCACCATATGTTACCTTAATAAAAAGGGAAATGAAGTTTTTAATGTAACTGCAAAAGAGGGAAGTAAATGCACCAATGGTTTTATTGTTATTAAGGATAAAAATGACCGGTTTTATCATGTAAATAAAACCGGCAAAGCCATCAGTACAAAAAACTGGGATGAAGCAGGAGAATTTATTGAGGGCCTTGCCATGGTAAAAGAAAATGGCAAGTGGGGTTTTATTGATACGCTTGGTAAAAAGATTATCGAAACAAAATATGGTGTGGTAAGTAATTTTACCAAAGGCGCTGCCATGGTTAGTTTAAACAACGAATTTTTTCTCATCAACAAAAAAGGAGAAGCAATTGGCAGTACAAAATACGAGGCGGCAGGCGTGCCCAACAACGGTACTTTTCCTGTACAAAAAGATAAACTGGCCGGACTTGTTGATAGCAAAGGAAATGTAATTATTGATTTTAAGTATAACAGCATTTTGTACATGAGCGAAGACAGGGTGTGGGCAACAAAAGATGGCAAATGGGGATTGCTTGATAACAAAGGAAACTCACTAACTGAATTTATTTACCAGGGTGCTTATGATTTTAAAGATGGTTTTGCAAGAGTGGTGCTGAACGATAAAATTGGTTTGGTAAACAAAGCGGGCAAAATGATATTGCCGGCCGAATATAAATCACTGGGCACAATTTATAAAGGAACTATACTGGCAATAAAGCCTGCGGAAACTGTTTTTTATAATTTGAAATAAAATTGGCCCGCAGATATCGCAGATGTCGCAGAAAAAAAATCTGCGTATTCTGCAGATCTGCCCACAGGATCCTTCGGACGGGCCACTAAACTGAAGCTATCAGCTTGTGTACTACATCTGTTTCAAAGCCCTTCTGCATTAAGTAATCCTGGATTTTTCTTTTTTTTGTAAAGATGTTTTTTTCTGCCTTGAGTGTTTTTAATTTTTGCTCAAAAAGTTTTTCAAGTGTTTTACTGTAGTCTCTTTCATCAATAGCCGCTAATGCTTTTTTAATACAGTATTCACTTACCTGCTTTTGTTTAAGGCCGTATTTAATTTTTATTTTGCCCCATTGCTTTATCCTGAATTTTCCACCAGCATACAAAATGGCAAACCGTTCTTCGTTTAAATAATTTTCAGTTATCAGTGCGCTCAGCAATTCATCTGCTTCTTTTTTATTCATGCCAAAACTGTACAGTTTTTCTTTTACCTCGCTATGGCAGCGCTCCTGGTAGGCACAATATTGTTTTGCTTTTTGAAGGGCTTCTTCTTTTGAAAAATATTGTTTATTCATCTGACTACAAAAATAGGGCTGGCCTTTATAAATAACTAATCATATACTTTTCCAGGTAACCCCAAAAGGTTGTGAATTCTTAATATAAAAAAAATTATCTTCGTGTATAGAAAATCTTTGTTTATTATTTTTCTGCACGTACTTTAATTAATATTCAATTATGAATTATTGCAAGCTTTCAGTTTTTGTAATTGCTTTCTTCACTTTGTCAACCATTCAGGCGCAGCAAACTGAAACCCCTTTAAAGATCAATGCACAAACCTTTAACCCGGCAACTTTATTATGGTATGCATCCCCTGCAAAAAAATGGGATGAAGCCCTGCCAGTTGGTAACGGCCGTTTGGGTGCTATGGTTTTTGGAAAGAACGGCGAAGAACGCATTCAGTTAAATGAAGAAACCTACTGGAGTGGCGGGCCATATTCAACAGTTGTAAAAGGTGGTTATAAAGTTTTACCCGAAATACAAAAAAAGGTTTTTGAAGAAAAATATTTAGCCGCTCATAATTTATTCGGCCGCAATTTAATGGCCTATCCTGTTGAACAAATGAAATATCAATGCCTGGCCAACCTGCATTTGTTTTTTAAAAACCAGGACAGTATAACCAATTACAAAAGATGGCTCGACCTGGAAACCGGGATTTCAGGGGTTTCCTACAATTCAAACGGTATCAATTATCAGCGGGAAGTATTTGCATCTGCACCCGACCAGGTAATTGTTGTTCGCATTACGGCTGATAAGCCCGGCAGCATTTCCTTTACAGCAAACCTGCGGGGAGAAAGAAATCAAGTGCATTCCAATTATGCTACTGATTATTTTAAAATGGATCCATTTGGTGATGACGGGTTGATCCTCACTGGTAAATCAGCCGACTATATGGGCGTAGAAGGAAAGATGAGATACGAAGCAAGGCTACAAGCGATACCTGAAAGTGGTACTATGAAAACAGACGATGTGAATCTCATCATTGAAAATGCAAATTCGGTAACTCTATATTTTGCAGCAGCTACCAATTTTGTGAATTACAAAGATGTGAGTGCCGATCAGCATCAGAGAGTAAACAATTATTTCAAAGCCATTGAAAATAAAAATTACAATACCGTTTTTACTGCTGCAGTTGCAGATCATCAAAAATATTTTAACCGGGTATCGCTGCAATTATCAAATACTAAAAATTCTTTTTTACAAACACCAGATCGTGTCAAAAAAATTCAAACAGAACCCGATCCTTCAATGGCTGCGTTGAGTTATCAATTTGGCAGGTACCTTATGATTGGGTCTTCCAGACCCGGCACCCAACCTGCCAACTTACAAGGAATATGGAACGATAATATGAATCCATCCTGGGATTCGAAATATACAACCAACATAAATACCCAAATGAATTACTGGCCGGTAGAGAGTGGTAACCTTTCTGAATGTGCCGAACCATTGGTAAGAATGATAAAAGAATTAACCGATCAGGGCACACTGGTTGCAAAGGAACATTATGGTGCAAGAGGATGGGTTTTTCATCAAAACACAGATATATGGCGGGTTGCAGCGCCGATGGATGGCCCAACCTGGGGAACATTTACCGTAGGCGGTGCATGGCTGTGCACACATATATGGGAGCACTTTCAATACACGAGGGATAAAGATTTTTTAAAAGAAACCTATCCATTGATAGAAGGTTCTGTGCAGTTCTTTATGGATTTTTTAGTACCGCATCCCAATGGAAAATGGTTAGTTACCAATCCTTCCACTTCGCCGGAAAACTTTCCTGACGGCGGTGGCAACAAACCTTATTTTGATGAAGTAACCGCAGGGTTCAGAGAGGGCACAACCATTTGTGCAGGCTCATCAATAGATATGCAGATTTTGTACGACCTCTTTGGTTATTATGTTGAAGCAGCAAAAATTTTAGGAAAAGCTGATGCTTTTATACAACAGGTAAAAGCGGCAAGAGAAAAATTAGTGCCGCCGCAAATCGGTAAAGATGGCTCATTACAGGAATGGGCCGATGACTGGAAATCGCTTGAAAAAAATCACCGGCACTTTTCACACATGTACGGGCTTTACCCAGGTAAAGTATTGTACGAAAAAAGAACCCCGGCATTAATTGAATCGTATAAAAAAGTTTTGGAAGAAAGAGGCGATGCTTCCACCGGTTTTTCAAGAGCATGGAAGATGGCTTTGTGGGCAAGACTGAATGATGGTAACCGGGCTAATAAAATTTATAAAGGCTATTTAAAAGAACAGAGTTGTACTTCGATGTTTGCATTATGCGGTAAATCTTTACAGGTTGATGGGAGCTTTGGAGTTACCGCTGCAGTTACCGAAATGCTGATGCAATCGCAGGATGGATTTATAAAATTGTTGCCTGCTTTACCAGATGAATGGAGTGATGGTGAATTTAAAGGGCTTTGTGCAAGAGGCGGTTTTGAACTGGATTTTATCTGGAAAAATAAAATAGTAACACAACTTAATATACTATCAAAGGCGGGTGAGGTTTGCAGAATTGAATTTAAGCCGGGCATAAAGATCAGCAGCGTTGGCAAAAAAATCAGTTTTAAAAAACTGCCGGATGGCAATGTTGAATTTAAAACAGAGAAAGGTGGTGTTTATTTGGTTGAATAATTATAACTAACCCGTTGGTGGAGTTATTTGGATTAGTCCCGTTAGGGACGTTACATTGGTAGAAAAAAGAACAAACATGTGCAAATGCCGTAGGCATGATACAAAAAGGAGAAAATCTGTCGTACCTATGGTACTTTTGCAGGAGGGCTTGCTATTCTACCAATCTTTTGCCTCTACGAGGCATTAAAAATTAACTCCGCCAACGGGTTAATTATAACTACAATTTTTTAAAAATTAAATATACAACATGAACCGTAAAATCTCATTCGGGCTGGTTTTTATTATCTCCTTGTTTTTTTTAAGCAACGGCTTTGCTCAAACAAAAAAATTAACCCTGGAAGATATTTACACGAACGGTGTATACCGGTCAAAAGGAGTTGGGCAAATCAGGTGGATGAAAGACAACAAAGGTTATTCCACACTGGAGAATAATGCAGATGCAAAAGGAAATGACATTGTTGCGTATGATGCAGAAAGCGGAGTAAGAAAAGTTTTGGTAAATGCCAAACAGCTGATACCAGCAGGGGCAAACAAACCTTTATCCATTGATAATTATATTTGGAGTAATGATAACAGCAAGCTTTTGGTTTTTACCAATACCCGTAAAGTGTGGCGGCAAAATTCAAGAGGCGATTATTGGGTGCTTAATCTTGCTAATGGCAAACTAACGCAATTAGGCAAAGGGCTAGAAGAAGCCACACTTATGTTTGCTAAATTCTCTCCTGATGGCGCAAGAGTAGCGTATGTAAGTAAACTGAATATTTATGCAGAAGATATTGCTGCAGGTGTAATAACAAAGTTAACAAAAGACGGTGGTGATAATATTATTAACGGAACTTTTGATTGGGTGTATGAAGAAGAGCTGGACTGTTTGGATGGTTTTCGCTGGAGCCCCGATGGAAAAAATATTGCTTACTGGCAATCGGATACAAAGGGAGTGGGAACATTTTACATGATCAACAATGTTGACTCCAATTATTCAAAACCAATTCCATTGCCATATCCAAAAGTGGGCACCCCAAATTCTGCCGTTAAAGTTGGGGTTATTTCTGCCGCAGGCGGAAAAACAAAATGGTTTGCCGTGCCCGGCGATCCACGCAATAATTACTTAGCCAGGATGGAATATATACCTGGCTCAGATGAAGTAATGATACAGCAACTGAACCGTTTACAAAACACAAACACCGTTTGGGTAGGCAATACCAAAACGATGGCACTTAAAAATATCTTAACCGATAAAGACGAAGCCTTTTTAGATATACATGATAATATTGTGTGGCTGGATGATACAAAATCATTTACCTGGACCAGCGAAAAAGATGGCTGGATGCATTTGTATAAAGTATCAAGAGGTGGAAAAGAAATGCAACTCATTACCAAAGGAAATTTTGATGTGGTTAATATAAATTGTATTGATCCTGTTGGTGGCTTTGTATATTATATTGCTTCGCCGGAGAATTTTACACAGCGTTATTTATATCGAAGCAGGTTGGATGGAAATGGAGATGCTGAAAGAGTTTCACCTGCTGATATGGCAGGGCAACACAGTTACCAGATATCTGCCGATGCAAAATATGCTATACATGCTTTTGAAAATGCAACAACACCACGGCGTATATCATTGATAAATCTTAATACACACCAGGAAATAAAACTACTGGAAGACAATGCCGCTTTAAAAGCAAAAATGAATGAGCTGGGTTTGCGTAACAAAGAATTTTTTAAAGTAGATATTGGAGATGTAGTGCTTGATGCCTGGATGATAAAACCCATCAATTTTGATCCTCAAAAAAAATACCCGCTTTTAGTACATGTGTATGGAGAGCCCGCCGGTTCTACCGTGCAGGATAACTGGAACACAGGAGATAACCTCTGGCACCAATACCTCAGCAATCAATTAGATTATATTGTTGTAAGCATTGACAACCGCGGTACCCGTGTACCCCGTGGCCGCGATTTTAGAAAAAGTATTTACCGCCAGATTGGTTTATTGGCTGCGGATGACCAGGCAAAAGCTGCCAAAAAAATTATTGCAACTTATTCTTTTGTAGATGAAAAACGTATCGGCATCTGGGGATGGAGCGGCGGCGGACAAATGAGTTTGCATTGCATGTTCCGCCATGCGGATGTTTATAAAACAAGCATTGCAGTTTCTTTTGTTGCCTTACAAACATTGTACGATAATATTTACCAGGAACGATACATGGGTTTGCCAAACGATAATGTTGCAGGCTACCGGGATGGTTCGCCATTAACGCATGCCGCTAAATTAAAAGGCAACCTCATGATCATTCATGGCACAGGAGACGATAATGTGCATTACCAGAATTTTGAAATGCTGGCCAATGAGTTGATAAAAAACAACAAACTGTTTACCATGTTGTCTTACCCCATGAGGGATCATGGCATCAGCCAGGGAAAAAACACAACTCTGCATATGCGGAGGAGTATGGAGCAATTTTGGAAAAATAATTTGTAACTTACTAAGCATTTTAAAGCTCAACCACCATGAGTACATATCCCAGCATATTCAATGATGTCATCGGCCCGGTAATGAGGGGCCCATCAAGTTCTCATTGCGCCGCATCTTTACGCATTGCCCGTTTATGCAGAGATCTGATGGATGAAAACATCAAAGACATTCTTATAGAATTTGATCCCAACGGTTCATTGGCAACTACACACAAAAGCCAGGGATCGGATATGGGATTGTTTGGCGGTTTTTTAGGGTGGGAAGCCCATGATGAACGTTTACCGGAATCTGAAAAACACATTGTAACTGCTGGCATTAATGTTACCATCAATATTGTTGATATTGGCAATGGCCATCCAAACCTGTATAAAATAACTTTACATAATAATAAGGAAACAAGAAAGTTAACCGCCATCTCCACCGGCGGTGGTATGATAGAAGTAATTGCCATTGATGATGTGAAAGTTTGCATGGCAGGAGATTATTTTGAAACATTAATTTATTGCAAAGAGCCCGAAAATATCATTGCGTTTTTAAAAGCTTCCATACAATATGATGATATAGAATTTCATAAAGGCGAGATTTCTTTTATTGAAGTTAAATCGCAGGCATTTTTAGATGATAGCATTTGCAAAGAGTTGCTGGCAATGGAAGGCGTTTCCTTCACCAAACAACTGCAACCGGTTTTACCGGTAATGGCCCGTAAAAATTTACAGGTTCCTTTTATTACCTGCAACCAAATGATGGAATACAATGCAGGTAAAAACAAAGCCCTTTGGGAATTGGCAGTTGATTACGAAATGGCAAGAGGAAATATTACTGCGCCTGAAGTATTTGAAAAAATGCGGAGTATCATTCACATCATGGGCAATGCTATTGAGTTGGGTTTAAAAGGTACACATTATGAAGACCGTATATTAGGAAGCCAGTCTTTACAGTTTAAAGAAAAACTTTTAGCCAATAAATTAATTGGTGGCGAAACCAACAACCGCATCATCATGTATGTAAGTGCCATGATGGAAGTAAAAAGCTCAATGGGGGTTATTGTTGCGGCACCCACTGCCGGAAGTTGCGGCGCTTTGCCGGGTGCTTTGTTTGGCACAGCTCATTCAATGCAACTACACGAAGATGAAATAGTGAAAGCGATGTTGTCTGCAGGATTGATCGGTGTATTCATTGCAGCACATGCAACTTTTGCTGCAGA
>JAYURR010000038.1:0-52193 GCA_043756605.1 Chitinophagaceae bacterium | reverse complement strand
GTCGATGTCCTTTAATAGAGCATCAACTTCAATAATAAAGTATTCAATAAAGAAGAACCTTTATCAGCTTACAGCAGCTTACCCTTAATTATTAGCACCACTATTATTTTCCAATTTTCATTTCATTCCTCAAAAAAATATTTTTTGCTTATCCAAATCTTTTTATAACTTTGAATAGTTGCATAAACAACTATATGCCAAACAACCAATTTAAAAAAGGAGAACTCTACAGCTTTATAACCGGCAAGGCCAGCACGGCGATCGGGCGCAGGTTGCAGAAAAATTTTAAACAAACCGGCATAGAAATAACCATTGAACAGTGGAGTGTGTTGTATCATTTATGGAAGGTTGATGGCATGAGCCAGCAGCAATTGTGCGATGCTACTTTTAGAGATAAGCCCAGTATTACCCGGCTGGTTGATAATCTGGAAAAACTGAAACTGGTAAAAAGAAACGCATCCAAAGAAGACCGCCGCAAAAACCTGATCGTATTATCGCCCGAGGGAAAGCAACTGGAAGAACATTGCATGGAAGTGGCAAACACAACTTTAAATGAAGCATTGCAGGGCGTAACCCACGGACAGATTGAAATTGCGAAAGAGGTTTTGCAGATGGTGTATGATAACCTTAAATAAAAGCATCGTTTCTTGTTTCTTGTTGAAGTGTTTCTGGTTTTTTGTTACTCGTTATGTGGTTTCTCGTTGCCCGTTTGCATATTTAGAGTTTACCTATACAAAGCCAGTAAGCCTGTTGAGGTATTAGCGAGAAACGATTAACAAGTAACAAAAAACGAGAAACAACTTAATGCGGACTAAATTTTAAAAACTTTTTTTTTATGAATACAACAACAAACACATCAACGTTAAAAGGCGGCGAATGGTTAATTAAAGAAAGCAATGCATTTGAAACCTACACACCCGAAGACTTTAACGAAGAGCAACTGATGGTGAAGGATATGTGCCTTCAGTTTTTACATTCGGAGGTTTTACCAATTGTGGATCGTATTGATAAAATGGAACCAGGCCTGATGCCATCGCTGATGGTGAAAGCCGGTGAGCAGGGATTATTGGGTACATCTGTACCCGAAGATCTGGGCGGACTGGGTAAAGATTTCATCACTTCTACTTTAGTAAATGAAGGCCTGGGTGGTGGCTTTTCTTTTAGCGTGGCCATTGCAGCACACACTGGTATTGGCACTTTGCCCATTTTATATTTTGGTACCGAAGAGCAAAAGAAAAAATACATTCCAAAACTGGCAAGCGGCGAGTGGAAGGGCGCTTACGGCCTTACCGAACCCAACAGTGGCAGCGATGCACTGAGCGCAAAAACAACAGCGGTATTGAGCGAAGATGGAAAAAATTATATCCTCAACGGGCAAAAATGCTGGATAACAAATGGCGGCTTTGCAGATGTTTACACTGTGTTTGCAAAAATTGACGGCGATAAATTTTCAACATTTATTATTGAGCGTGGCATGGAAGGTTTTACGCAGGGGCCCGAGGAACATAAGATGGGTATTAAGGGATCATCAACCGTGCAATTGTATTTTCAGGATTGTAAAGTACCGGTAGAGAATTTATTGGGAGAGATTGGTAAGGGCCATATCATTGCCTTTAACATTTTAAATATTGGCCGCTTAAAATTATGTGCAGCTGCTTTAGGCGGCGCAAAAATGTCGCTGAACGATACCATTACTTATGCCAAAACACGTGAGCAGTTTAAAACAGCTATCGCCAATTTTGGTGCTATAAAATACAAGCTTGCCGAAATGGCCATTCGCATTTTTGCCAGCGAAAGTGCTTTGTACCGCACGGCCAAATGGGTTGATGATAAAGAAACCGAAATGGAAGCTGCCGGTAAAAGTTTTGCCGAAGCCCTGTTGGGTGCTGCAGAAGAATTTGCTGTAGAGTGCGCCATTTTAAAAGTGCATGGCAGCGAGGTTTTGGATTATGTGGTAGATGAAGGTGTGCAGGTGCATGGTGGCAACGGCTTTAGCGATGAATACAGTGCCAGCCGTGGTTACCGCGATAGCCGGATTAACCGCATTTACGAAGGTACCAACGAAATTAACCGCCTGCTTACGGTGGATATGATTTTAAAACGTGCCATGAAAGGCAAGCTGGATTTAATGGGCCCAGCCATGGCCGTTAGCAAAGAACTGATGAGCATACCGGAGTTTGGTAACGATGATGAAACCTTGTTTGCCAAAGAGCGCAAAACAATTGTGAACATGAAGAAAAGTATTTTAATGGTTGCCGGCGCAGCCGTACAAAAGCTGATGATGAAACTGAATGATGAGCAGGAAATACTGATGAACATTGCCGACATGAGTATTGAAACATTTGAAGCCGAAAGTACCTTGCTGCGCATTGTGAAGCTGGTTGATAAGCAGGGTGAGGCAACAAGCCAGATACAGATTGATATGATGCGTTGTTATTTAAACGATGCTGTTGATAAAGTAAACAAAGCCGGTAAAGAAGCCATCAATGCATTTGCCAGCGGCGATGAGCAACGCATGATGCTGCTGGGCTTAAAACGGTTTACAAAAACAGAACCTTTTAACAGTAAAGATGCAAGAAGAAGAATTGCCGACAAGCTGATTGCAGAAAATAAATATTCCTGGTAAAACCATTTGCAAAATTTAAAAACCCGCTTTAATTTTAAAGCGGGTTTTTTGTACTGGCACAATTTTGGTATAGGCATTAAAGAGCATCATTATCTACTTCTAAAAAAATATTATGGCAAATAAAAAATCAGCAAAAAAAACACCGAAAGCTATCGGGGTTAAAAAGCCGGTGGCAAAACCAGCCGCAGCTAAAGGGAAGAACGCAGCCGCTAAAAAATCTGCTTCTAAAAAGGCGACAGTAAAACCTGCTCCCAAAAAAGCTGCACCGGTTAAAAAGCCAGTAGCAAAAAAAGCTGCTAATAAAAAGGTAATAACAAAACCTCTTTCTAAACCCGCAGCTAAAAATGTACCTGTAAAGAAAGCGGTTGTAAAATCAGCCGCACCAAAAGGGAAGAAACCTCTTGCTAAAAAAGCAACAACTGCTAAACCAGTAAACAAGGCTGTAGCTGATGTAAAAAATAACCAGGTGCCAAAACCTGCAACTAAGGTTGCAACCAGGCCGGTGCCTGTTAAAACAAAAAAACGCTTGCCTGTAATTACACAAGCGCCTGTGCCTGCAATGGCAGATGATGATACCCTTGCAAAAGCAGCAAACATACAAGATGAAAATAAACCATCGATAATATTGCCTGGCGCAGATACTGTTAAAACACCAGATCCTTTGCTTGCTTTTGATAAGCATACAGCAGAGAAAGCTATGGCCAAGGGCGATCCGCACAGCAAAATAAAATTTTCATCTAAACCTAAAAATGCTATAAAGCCATCCGGTAAAAAACCGCTGTGGTAATATAAACAAGCGCAGCATCCTGCGGACAACAACTCCATCATATATCGTGAAGATTAGGATGCCTGTTAGCAAAACACAGATTTACTAACAGGATGTAGAGAAGAAGATTGACTAAGCAATTAGTCAATCTTTTTTTATTTAAGGTGGAGATAGCTAAGTGGAAAAAAGTAAGAAATTTAAGTGTTAATTTATAGCTGTATTTCTTTAACACAAAAACCTGTACAAACCGGATTTTAAATTTGCGGATAATGTAAATTGATTTTAAACAACCCAATAATCAACCATTGTTATTACAATTGCTGTCGTCTTTTTTTTCGGTTGTTGTTTTTTGTTGCTGTTGCATAAATGCAAGTTTACGCATGTAAAAAGCATAATCACGTGTATGTACACGGCCAAATATGCTATGTGGTTGTAACAGCGGATTCTGTTTATCCGGCAATACGGAGTAAGATAGCTTTATCATGATGATTTGTTTTATTTATTATAAAACAAAAGCGTGCCAGAAATTAAAAATATGCATTGTAGCATGAATTTTATCTGTCCTGGTTACATCCACCATTTACAACTATAATGCTTTTTCAAAACATAAAAACTGCCATAAAAGATATTTACATTTGCTTTTATGAAAACACTTTTTCTTTCCTTTTGCGTACTGATGGCGCTTAACACTGCTGCACAAAGCAAACAATATTACAATTGGGATTGGAAACCCTGTAGCCCCGAAGATGCCCGTTTTGTTGCACTAACAGATAAAACAGATAGCGGATGGGTGCGGCGTGATTTTTACCTGAGCACCAAAAAATCGCAGATGAAGGGTTTGTACAAAGACAGCGCTTTAAAAATAAAGCACGGATGGTTTAGATATTTTTATGTAAATCAGCTCTTGTCTTCGCAAGGAAATTTTGTGAATGGAAAAAAAGATGGCCTGTGGCTTTCCTATCATTATAATGGTATTATAAAAGATTCTACGCATTTTAAAATGGGGCGGCCTCAAAGCAGCAGGGGCTGGCACAGTAATGGAATCCCGAGCGACTCATCGGTAATTAATGAAGATGGAACAGGTGTTTATATGGCCTGGTTCGATAACGGACAACCCTTTTCTTCTGGCACATCATTTAAAGGAAAGAAGGAAAAAAAGTGGCAGTATTATCATAAAAACGGGAAGCTTGCCGCAGTAGAAGAATACCAAAAGGATGATGTTATATACCGGGCCTATTACGACGCAAACGGAGTACAACTGGCAGATACAACCAACAAAGACAGACCGGCATCGTTTAAAGGTGGCGAAAAAAAATGGAAATCTTTTCTTACTGATAACCTGGTATTTCCCACGGGGGTTACTTTAAAAAATACAGAAAAAATTACGGTGGTAGTTGATGCTACTATTGATGAAGAAGGAAATATCAGCGATGCATATGTATCGGTACCGGTGCATCCTAAATTTGATGATGAAGCATTAAGGGTGTTAAACAAATCGCCCAAATGGATTCCGGCAATTGCTTATAACCGCTATGTAAAATTTTTTATAAGGCAGTCTATAACCTTTGGCCAATACGATTTTTAATAAGTACTAATGAATGTACTTCAATACATCTCCATCTCCATCATCACTTCTTCCAGTGGGCTGCGGCCAAGCTGCTGCAGCACAGTATTGCAGCGGTGCAGTAAGGGTGCCGGTAAATCGCCGGTGTAAGCGTGGTTCCAGAAAGTGAGTAAAAGATTTTGCTGAATGGCAGTAAGCGGCTCCTGTAGTTTTAAAATTAAATGATGCAGGGCCGATATTTCTTCATCTCTTAAATGATTAAAGGCATTGTTGGCCAGCAGATCAATTGTTAGTGAAAGCACCGTTTTACTTTGCAGCATGTGTATGGTTTTAATGTGTGTAAGCTCACACTATAACGTAAACAAATTGTAAAGCTTGTGTTATGCAATTGTGTTGCCCGCCAGTTGTTAATTGCGTGGGGATAAACATTGCAACATTGCTCAATTGCAGTGCTGCTGGCAAGTTAAGTATGCCCCACAATTTTGCGGGTTCTGATTATTAATTTACTGTAACCCTGTTATTTTTGATGCACCAGGTCATCGGGATCAACTTCATTATTATCCATTACAGTTTTTGATGCAGGTATGCTGTGTACCAGTTCATCCATGTCTTGTTCTTCGTCAGCCGGTTTAATTACAGCACTTTGTTCATGTACCAGTTCATCGGCATCGGTTTCCTCTAAGTTGTCTTCAGCATTTGTGCCGGTATCTGCACCTGCTATTAATAATTTATCGGGCTTGCCATTGGCTTCAATTTGCAACCCTGTTTGTACGCTTGTGTCTGTTATCTTCTTTTCCATAATATAGTTTTTATAACAAGGTTAAAAACTGTGCCAGCTTTCACATTCAACTGGTCAACCACCACCTAAGCCACTTCATCATCGCTATTCAGTTCTTCGGGGTTGGCAATGTCGCCCGGCAGGGGTTCGTTTTCGGTGTAATCCTCATTCAGGGTATCATCCTCATCTATATCATCGTCTTCATCGTTGCCGCCAGCTTTTTTTGGTTCGTCAAAAAAACTGTCTTCGGTGCCGGCACCATTATTAAGCATACCGGCCATGGGGTGTAATGTATCCCTGTTATCGCTGTTTAATACTTTCGGGTCCATAATACTTGTTTTTATTGGTGGTTTAAAATTGTTGCTTTTGCTAAATACAGGTGGTTATTAAATTTGCCCGGGTACTAATGGGGGTTCATCAGGCATTTCTTCAATTTTGGTATCGGGCACATCAGGTATATCCGTATTGGGTACCTCGTCAATATCAGTTTTTTCTACTTCAGGATTATCTTTTGTTTTTGGCATTTCGTGTATATCAGGCTTTTCTGTTTCCGGCGTAATAATGTCGGGCTTTTCGTTAAGGTTCTTTGGCGCACTCTTTTCAATATCGGCACTACCAGCCGGGTTATTACTTAGTGGGTTATTGCCCGCCTGTAATGGTAAATCGTTTTTTTCGTTTGTGGTGGTTAAATGCTTTTCCATAATCATCTGTTTTAAATATTTCATAAAAAAACGTGCCAGAGTTTTACAGTATAAAAAACTTACTGATTATAATTTTTTTGGGTAGCCGCAGGTACAGTTTGTGGAAAATAATTGCACTTTAATAACAAAATTTAATTTTAGTTAAAGAGCATCTTACTAATGAATGCCGTTTAGCACAATTTATTTTAAAATTTTTTGAGTTGTAAAATTTTAATTACTACCTCAAAATTAACATACAGCACCCGCACCCGTAAACCATTACACCCGTTAATTCGTTAATAATGGTATGAGATTAACACTATTTATATTGTTTTGCCTGTTGCAACTGGCCTGCAAAAAACCAGCATCGCCAACAGCTGTTTATACCGGTACCGGCGGCAACACGGGGCAACTAAAAACCTGGCTGGCACTGGGCGATTCTTACACCATTGGCCAATCGGTTGCTGCGGCCGATCGCTTTGCCACACAAACCGCCAACCTGCTAAAACTGGCCGGTGTAAATATGGGCGAGCCAGATTATATTGCCACTACGGGTTGGACAACGAGCAACCTCTCCACCACCATTGCCACACAAAACCCCGCCAAACACGATGTGGTAAGTTTGCTTATTGGCGTAAACGACCAGTACCAAACCCACGATACCAGCGGTTACCGCCAGCGCTTTACCGGCCTGCTTAACACGGCCATACAACTGGCCAACGGCAAAACCAGCAATGTATTTGTACTATCCATACCCGATTACAGCGTAACCCCCTTTGCTGCCGGTGCCGATACCGCACAAATACGTAAAGAGCTCGATTGGTTTAACGCCATAAACCAGCAGGTAACCCAAAGCTATGCCATAGCCTACTTGGATATTACGCCCGGCACCCGCCTGGCCAAAACCAACCCCGCCCTGCTGGCTTTCGACGGGCTGCACCCCTCCAAACTTGAATATAAAAACTGGGCCGACAGGCTGGCACCAATGATGTTGCCGGTGTTGAAGTAGGGGACTGAAATTTTAGAAATGTAATTTGTTTGTGAGGAATAAAGTTTATAAAAATGTTTTTTGCTAAGCCGTTTATATTGATTTTATCTTTTTAAAGAAATCATTATTATCCCGCTTTTCTATTTTTTTAAACAGTTTTGGAAGACCATTTTCAAACCATTCAGGTAATTTGCCATGATTAAGGGCATCATTAATTACACCTTTTTGCAAAAGCGCCAAGGCTTTAGGAGGAAGATCAGTAGTGTCCACTATTTTAAGTTCATCAATCCATTTAAAACGTTTATTGATCTGACGGAGGTTGCCATAAAAGTTTCTTTTAATTTCATAAGGTGGCACATTATGCCCACCCAGCTTTGCTCTTTCAAATACCCTTAAAGCAGAGAGGTTTATATTTTTGAGGCCGAGATAAATCACATGAATATTATAACCTTTTTTTCTAAAACGCTTGGGTGTTTTCCAGTTTTCATCATCTGGTAAATGGCCTTCATATGCAAAATCATCCATCTTTTCAATGGCTGCTTTTACCGACTCCTCAAAATGTTGAAATAACCAATCGAGAGACAAACGTTGAGCTTCTTTTATTGAAGGAGTAACATATTTATATAATTCACGGATTTTGGCCCAATATAATTTGTCCCCATCAAAAACTTCATAATGCTGCTGAATATGCTGAGGTAAATGACTTGCTCCGGTAGTTGATTTCCCGGCACCGTTTGCGCCCATTAAAATATGCAAATCGGGCATATTAACTTAATCAAGCTTGTATTTTTTGCGTAACTGCAGCGTTTCGTTTACTGAGAGCAGGCGGATTACCTTGTAATCACTATTCTCTTTGTCAACTGTTACTTCCTTAATCTCACCATTAGGAAACTCTAAGAGGCAATGGTTAAATGGAAGCGACGGCATAAAAATCATAAAGGGGTGTCCAGTACTTAGCTTTTTCATCCGAAGCATCATAACAGCTTTAAGAGCATTAGATTCAAGTTGTTTAAGTTTCATAGAAATTGCAAATTGGTTAGTATTAAGTGCTTTTAGATATTCAAAAGTACTAAAAATATGATTTATGCAACTACTGTTAAGTTAAATAAAGCACTACTAAGGCATAGCATACCTGCACCAGTGGAAAAGGCAATTATTGACTTATGTTTTTAACACACAGGTCATTTTTGAAGATTTTTGGTGGGTGTTGAGAGAGAACAGGACTTTTTTGTACCAAACTTTTGGAATACTATTTAGCTTCATTGGCAGTTTATCCTGAGCGAAGCAGAAGGACACTCTTTTATGGAATATCTTTATTGGGCTTTTATTGTAGCGATGTGTTTGTGGAAATGAGAATTAAAAAGACAAATTAGATTCTATTTCAAATACATTTTGTTAAAAAATTCTTCATCTGATGAGATTGGCTCATAACCTTCAGCAGGCGTGTCATAGATATTATTTTTTGACCAATATGCAAATCGTAAAATATCTACATCTTCTGGGATTGTGCTGCAATTATTACATGCTTTAAATCTATCTACATCAAATCTTATGATATCCGGCAAGTAATCATGTTTACTTCTACTGCTAAAACATTGAATAATAATACCTGTATCTGAATCAACAATCAGATATCCATTTGATGATGACACTTTGAAACCTGGCATTATTAATTTCACTTTATACAGATACTTAAAAAGTTACCGGAATTGTTCATTATGAGTTTTTAAAAACTCTTTAGCAGGTAAAAATTTGTCGGGAAGTAAAATGCTTCTACCATCAAAATTTATAAAACTTTGTTCTATACTTGCAACAATATTTTTCGTTTTTAGCTTTGAAGAAATTTTAATAGTATAATCTTCTGCCGAAACTGTAATCAGTCCTTTGTCAAATGCTCTGTCATGCAAGGCATTTAAACAAAGACCATTCATTGGATTTAATCTGTTTTTTTCATCTTTACTCCAGGGAACTATATGGCTGGCAATTAGTAAATCGGTATTATCAATTCCGGTAACGCAGCATTTGTTATTGTAGGTTGCCAAAATCATTGTTCTGAAAATTGATTGATTCACTCTTACTTTAACCAATCTTTCTTTTTCTTTTCCTTCTCTTGGTAAATCATCAATTTCAATCTTATTTAATTTTTCAATAGTTGTGTGTTTTGTTTGAGCCAATAGTTTTTCACTTTCTAATAAAGCAGCATCCCAATTATTATAAAACTCATCCCAAATTTGTTTATCTAATTTACTTGCATTAGATGCTCCTTTAATTCCACGCTCTTTTAAAGTTGGGTCAAAGCTGGCAAAGTTGCCAAGCTTTAATGCAATTGAAGAAGGAGTTCTGCCAATTAAGCTGCCGAAGTTTATAATGTCTGTATTGCGACTGTGCATTTTGCCAAAAGGTAATTTGCAGTAAAGATTTATTGCAAGAATTAATTCATCTCTTGTCCAAAGTTTTTGACCTTCTTTCATAACTGGTTAATTTGTCTTCTACAATTTAAGATAATCTTTATCTTCTTCCTCCCCACTAATAAAACCACAATCTTTATTCAAGCATTCGTTAATCAATAGTTTTGCATTGGTATGGTAAAAGCTGCCAATTTCATTGCATCTTGCACAACAGTGCGGACAAGTGAAAGGCTGGTCATTCATTAAAAATATTTCAAGCGGGTTTAATTTCTGTATCTGCCATCTTTCAATTTTTTAAGGCTAATTGATTTTTGCCGTCTCTTTCTTATAATGCCGCTTATAAAACTCCCTGAAAAAATGTACAACAAGCAGGTAACTCAGCAGTACCGAAAAAGACAGTTGCACCGAAAAAATAAATTCGGATAATACCGCCAGCAGCAGGCAAATACCAAAGAAGGAAATATAATTGTTTACAAAAATCTGCATCACAAAATCTAACCAGGGATGTTTGTAAATAACCGGTGGTTTTACTTTTTTAAAAAATAACAGATAGCTCACTGCCGAAAGGGCGGTAATCATAAACAGTGCCCACCACCAGCTTATATGGCTGCGGTTGCGTATGGAAAGATAGGTGTTGAGCAAAATTAACGGCCCCGGAATTTTATCTACCGCACTGCTGTGTACATCGGTATCGTAATTGCCCATTACAATAAATTTATTTTGTAAAAACTGGTGATAAAAAGAATCTGCCTGGGAAAGCATCAGCAGTTCACCCAGATTATAATATGGATATTTTTGTGTTTCAAAAAGCTGTGCAGGTTGTATATAATATTTAGGAAAAACGGATTTAAAATCAAGATAAGATGCCGGATATTTTTTACCGTCAACCTCTGCCAATAAAACCAAGGGCGTGGTTTTAATGGTATCGTTATAAACCAATTTAAATTTAGAAAAGCTGCCGGTGTTGGTTACAAAATCCGACAGGGCCGAATGCACCGGCAGGCAGGGTTTTTGCACCGTATCGCCTGCCAGGTGATAAGGAAACAATAGTTTTTTACATCGGTTGGTTTGCGCTAAAAGCGCCGTGTCATCTTCATTTTCAAACTCCAGAAAAATATCGCACAGGGCGTAATGATGTTTGTTGCCGTTATCGGCCAGTATTTTAAAAAACTGTGCCAGCTTGCTTCTGTCGGTTATAGAGGTTTCGCCATACTCTGCGGGGTCGCTAACTAATTTAATATCCCGGCTTACGTTTACAAAAACAAAATCATTATTGTAATGTGCGTTGCTGCCAAATAATTTATCGCTGGCAGCATTTACCTTTTTCATAATCTCTTCATCAACTGCCGATGTGTAAGCGCTGTTACTGATTTGCCATAAAATAATAAATAAGAAAATGCCATGTGCAATGGCGAAAATAATTTTATACTGATTTTTTAAAAATCTCACGCCTTAAAAAATGGTTTATTTATTTTAAAACCGATAGCCGGTTTAAACTAATGCAATTGAATATTATTTTCTGATAAATACAAATTCGCCGCCCTCATCGCCCACATTTTTTATGGCAGCATACTGCGGCAGGTTATCCGAGTTACTGATAACAGCCTTGTAAAGCCCATCAAACAAATCTTTGGCACTTATGTATTTCTGTTTGTTATTTTGTAAAGATTTTTTAAGGTAAAACAAAAATTTACTGTTGTCGGGTACCGGCTCTAAATTGCCACTGGCCATTATTTTACGGCTTACCATTTTGTATTGTTTTTGTATTGATTTATCAGCATCGGGCAGCAGGCTGCGGGTAAAGGCACCACTAAAACAGGCATCGGCTATCATCAGTATATGTTTGGCGTTGCTGCGTTTTAAGGCTTTATTAATATCATCGGCCGATATATAGCTGGCTGTTAAACCCTTTCTGGCCGATACCGGTATCCAGTAACCATCCACATCGCCAAACTTATCTTTTTCGGCTGTACCATGGCCGGCATAAAAAATTACCAGGTTATCGTTTTCGGTAAGCGTGTTGCAACGCTGCACAATGGCCTGCATAATATCTTCACGGCTGCGGTTAAACAGCGTATCAATATTTGCTGCGCTGAATGTGTATTGCTGCTCCAGAATATCTTTTAAATCATGTGCATCTTTTATAGGGTTTTCCAGGTCGGGTATAGATGCGTCTTCATAATCTTTTTCGGCTATCAGTATGGCGTAATATTTTTGAGATATTTCTACAACCAACGGAATATCGGGTTCTGCATTGGCTTTTTTTGCAATGGCAGCACAGGTTATGGTAAAAATTTTATCAGCAGTATTACCCTTGTTATCGGTAGCTTTTATAACCAGCTCATTTATCCCCGGTTTTAAAACCAGTTCGGTTATAAAGAGGCCGTCATCCTCCAGTTTTGCAACCGGGTTATTGTTTATACTTACCGATAAAATACCCGACAGGTCTCTGGCTCTTCCAATAACCTGCGTTTTTGCATCGTCTTCTCCTACTTCAAGATTGCGGGAAAGCTGGGGGCTTAGCAACTCAATAACCGGGGCGGTTTTATCCTTCGCTGTAATTTCTGCAACACGTAATTTAACATCAGAGAGTGTACGTTGCACATCGGGCTGCATTGCATTAATGGATAATGCTTGTTGCAGCACGGTTTCGGCATAAGCATAGCGTTCCATTTTCAACAATACATAACCTTTAAGGGCGAGGATGTTGCTGTATCTTCCTTGCGAAAGTTTTTTTGATTCGTCGCCATAATCAAGTGCGGCCATGTTCAGGTTGGCAAGTGCCTGCTCATAATTTTTAGAAGGAACATCTTCGGTGGCAGCTTTAATGTAATAAAGATATATCCTGGCTAAAGTTTCGCTGCCGTCGGTTAATTTTTTTTCCTGAAATTTATTATAATATTCCTTTGCCTTTTCAAACTGAAATGTTCTTACCAGTGAGGATATCATGTTGGTATAAAATGTTCCCGTGTTGGGGCTCAGGAGTATAGCAGCATCATAATCCAAAATTGCTTTTTCGTATTTACCCAGCTTTGCATAGGCGATGGCTCTTGAGTTACAAGCTGCTGCGCTTTTAGGATTTTGGCGTAAGGCTTCTGTACAATCGGTTATAGCACCTTCATAATCTTTTACCTGATTTTTTGCCATACCCCTGTTGAGGTATGCGTTTGGTTCATTGGGGTTTATCCTTAAGGCTTTGCTGAAATCAGCTATAGCGCCTTCATAATCTTTCAACTGGGCTTTCGCCCTACCCCTGTCAACATATAAGTCCGGCTGCTCGGGCCCGATAGTTACCGCCTTGTTGTAATCGGCTAATGCACCTTCGTAATCCTTTAATGCATATTTTGTAATTGCTCTGCTTGAATATAAGTCTGACTGTTCAGGTGTGGTTGTTACGGCTTTGTTGTAATCGGCCAAGGCTCCCTGGTAATCCTTTAATGCATATTTTGTATTTGCCCTGTTGAAATATACATTTTTAAAATTGGGGTCAATGCTAACAGCTTTATTCCAATCCGCTAATGCCCCTTCATAATTTTTCAACATATGTTTTGCTACTGCCCTGTTGCAAAAAAGGTTTGGCAAGGCTGCATCAAGGGCTATTGCTTTGGTAAAATCTTCTATCGCACCTGCATAATCCTGATTTTTATATTTTGTAGCCCCGGAAGTATTATACTCTTTTACTGTCTGGCCCTGGCTAATCATTATAAAACAAAACGAAAAAATCGCTAAAACTATTTTTCTCATAATTCATATTGTTTAATAACGCAGCAATATTAAAACTGTTTACTTTGTAAAATGCAGATTATAGTGACATACGCACTATAAATTTTTCTTTTCTTTTTAAAACTTATGCTAATGATATTTTACTATTTAATGCTGCTGTAAATTTCTTTTACTGCCCGTTCATCAGGCTTGCCATACATGTAATATAACTGGGTATAAACTTCCTGCAGAATATCTTTTTCAGGCTTACCTTTTAATGTTTTTTTAATTACAGCAATTGCATTGCCGCAGGTTTCCTTTGTAATAAAAACCGGTTCAACTACTGCAATGTATTTTGCATTTTTATTTTTGCTGTAATTTTCCATAAAGCCCAGGTTCAGCTCTCCGTCTGTTTTTTTATACAAACTATCTTTAAAAAAAATATCTTCCCTTGTAATGTACAATATATTATTACGGCATTGCAGTTTATGATTAACCGGCTTTGCAGATGATAGTTGCAGAAAAAAGAAATTTTCCTTATTATCGGTATTGACATAAGCACGTGTCAGCTTTACTTTGAGTGTATCAATAATTAAAAATTTTGTATTTATTTCTTCATCGGTTTCAAAATAATCTTGCAGCGGCATGGGCATATCCTCCATTGTTCTGGTACTAAGCCTCACACTCTTTTGGCTCAGCTCCATAAAATCTTTTATTAAAAGCACAAACTTATTATCTTTTGTGGGGGCCGTTGCCTGCGGCGAAACTACAATGCGCCCTTTGGATGGGTGCAGTAATATCAGCAGACTTTCTTTTGTGCCCAGCCTCACTTTATCTGTAAGTAAAAGTTTAGAGCCTGGCTTAATGGCCGATCCATCTGCCTTTGATACGCTGCCTTTTACAATAGTAACAAAATAACTTTCCTGTGCAAAGCTGGTTGCCAGGCACAATAAAAGCAAGGGTAATAATAAAAATTTTTTCATCCTGATTTTTTTGGTGGTTAAATATCAGGAATATAATTGAAGAAACTGTTTAAGGGCTCTTAATAAGGTTCAACTTTATCTTTTCATGCTTACAACTTAAGTCTGTAGCTGTAATTTGAAACACATAGGAACAAAGTTCACAATAGAAAAACAAATAGGCAATCTATGTGAAACCTATGTTTCTATCATCCTATATAGTTCAATTACAAAATGCAAGTAAGATTATTTACCATAAACCTTTTTACCGGCACTATAAGTTGCCAGCACTTTTGTTTTTAAAATAGCAGCAGCATCGCAACTCATCAGGTCGGTATCTAAAATTATAAAATCAGCAAACTTTCCTTTTTCCAAACTGCCTTTTTGCTTTTCCTCAAAGCTGGCTTTGGCCGCCCAAATCGTCATGCCACGCAAAGTTTCTTCACGGGTCAGTGCATTTTCCATCTGGTAACCACCTGCCGGAAATCCTTTGGCATCCTGCCTTATAACGGCTGCAAAAAATGTTTTAAACGTGCTGATGTCTTCCACCGGAAAATCGGTACCCAGCGGTATCCAGTTATTTTGTTTTAATAATTGCTGATAGGCGTATGCGCCTTTAACTCGCTGCGGCCCAAGCCTGTCGCCAGCCCAGTACATATCAGATGTGCCATGTGTGGGCTGCACAGATGGGACAATACTGTTTTCTCCAAACAATTTAAAATCATTTTCATTAACTACCTGTGCATGCTCAATGCGCCAACGCAGATCGTTTTTACCTTTTAGATATTTTGCATAAATGTTGAGGATGGTTCGGTTACCGCTGTCGCCAATTGCATGTGTACACATCTGCCATCCTTTTTCGTGAATGATATTGGCTACCGAATCAAAATGCGCCGGCGCATTTAATAAAAACCCCGACCATTCTGGCTTATCGCTGTAAGGCTGTAACAAACTGGCACCTCTTGAGCCCAATGCACCATCGGCATACACTTTAAAAGAACTTACATTCAGGTAATCTGTTTTTATCTTTCCTCTTTTAAATGCGTAATCATAATTTGCTGCGGCATCGCTCAGCATAATGTTCATACGCATTTTAAGTTCGCCGCTTTTTTGCAGGGCTTCAATTTTTTCTACAGTTTCAAAATCCAGTCCGCAATCGTGTAAAGAAGTTAGCCCCACAGCAAAACAATTTTGCTGTGCAAGCAGCAAAGCTTTTTTTGCCTGTGCAATATCCGCAGCAGGAATTTTTGCAGCAACAATATCCACTGCATTGTCTATCAGCAAACCGGTAAGCTTACCATTGTTTACAACAATATCACCACCTGTTAATGCATCGCCAGGCTTTACGCCTGCAAGTTCCAATGCTTTCTGGTTGGCCATGGCAGCATGGCCATCAACACGGGTTATAATAACAGGCCTGTCGGGAAAAAGCGCATTCAGTTTTGTATTATCAGGGAATTCTTTTATAGCCCAGTCATTCTGATCCCATCCACGGCCGGTTATCCAGGTATCTGCATGCTCGTAACCATTTAGCGAATCGTTTAGTTCTGCAAAAGTTCTTGTTCTTTCAACAACCTCCTCCCAACTTTTTGTATCAACCAAATTTACCGTTTGCAGGCTCATGGCATAACCTACAAAATGTGCATGTGCATCGTTAAAGCCAGGGAACACCGCCTTACCTTCTGCATCGGTTATAGAATCAGATTCGTATTGTTTCAGTATTTCCTCATTGGTTCCTATAGCAATAATTTTTCCATCGTTTACAACCATGGCTTCGGCAACAGAAAACTTATCATCAACTGTATAAATTTTTGCATGATGAATAATGAGGGCTGCCTTTTGGCGAAACTTGCAGGAGGAAAACAATTGGCAAATGGCAATAAGCAATAAGCAATGATGCAGTAATTTTTTTGGTAGCATGGTATCTATTTAATTTTCAAAAATAAGATAAATGAATGCAGAAAACTCAATGAATACTTACTGAAGAAATCTGCGTAATCTTATTTAATCATAGAAATCTGCGTTTATCTTTACAGCATGCAGTTTAACCAGATCATCAATGCCAAAATAAAAAACGATTCCGACCGTCCGCTGATGAAAAAAGATCTTTTTCCGGTGAGTGAACGGTTGCAGAAATACCTGTATCAATACGGCCGTGATATTAAACTACCTGTTGAATATAAGGATCTTTTAAACTACCGCCACACCACTGCTTTACGCAATAAAAAAGGAAAACTTACGCACTGGGAAACCGCCATTTATGATTTGAAAGAAATGGAGTTTTTAAAAGAAGGACTTATAAAAACCTATGCCGCTTTAAAAACAGAAGGCAATCTTAATTATATAAAACATTTAGATGTGGAGCGGATTGATTTTTGCGAATTTGGCAACAGCGTTCCCTTCCGTATCCGCATCATCAACCGCATTAACGATAATTACGATCATTATTATATTAAGGCCGAAGATGCATCACGTATTTATGGATTGGAGCTGGAAGATTTGCTGAGCCCCAACCGCATTACTTTTTTATCGCACAAAGGCACCTTGGTAGAGGAGCATATTGCGGGCATACCGGGCGATGTTTTTTTGGAAGATTATTTACATCTGCCCGAAACAAATAAAATACGCATTGCCAAAGAGTTTGTAAAATTTAATGAGCGTTGTTTTGCACGCCTGCTGGGCGATATGCGGAGTTATAATTTTGTGGTGGATATTACGCCCGATATTGAAGATAACCAATACCGCCTGCGTGCCATTGATTTTGATCAGCAGAGTTACGAGGGCCGCAAAAACCTGTACCTGCCTCAGTTTTACCGGGAAAATTATGAATTTGTGGAGCTGGTTTTAAAAACCCTTAGCCCCGAAGTAATTGAGCAATACCAGGTAGAAGAACAAACGGCCATGGCTCACCGTGTGGTTGCCAGCCGCAGGCAATTGATGGAGCTGCTGGGCATTATGATTAAAGACGAAATATCGGAATACCACAAAATAAAAATGCTGAAAGATGAATTGAACACCCATTTTAGCAGCCATTCTTTTTCTAAATGCAGCACCATGGGCACCATTGTAAAAAGGCAATTAAAATTAGTTTTACAAAAACATTTGCAGCAGATTGTTGCGGGGCGATGATTTTATTTTCCAAAAGAAAGTATAATTCTGCCTTCGGCATAAATAGTTTGCCACGAATTGCACAGATTTACACGGATGGAATTCTGCCTGCGGCAGATCTGGTTGGTCCGCAGATTACTCAGACTGGCATTTTTCTTTTCTTCTAGATAAGACAATCTGTGAGAGAATTTTTATCATTATTAAGAGACTTATTTTATGTATAACACCGAACAGACAAAAGCATTACAACAACAAACTTCTGAGTGGTTATCAGCCGTAAAAAATGATGACATTTCAGATATTGTAAAAAATAAAACTGAAGACCTGCGTAACTGCCTGCGCTTTCATGAGTACAGGTATTATGTACAGAACGATCCCATCCTCAGCGATTTTGAATACGATAGTTTGTATAAATTATTAGAGCAGTTTGAAAAAGAAAATCCCGATGCAATTACTGCCGACTCGCCAACACAGCGTGTGGGCAAGGGTTTAATAAAAGATTTTCCAAAAACACAGCACCTGGTGCCGATGCTCTCTTTAGAAAATTCGTACAATGCAGATGATTTGCAGGATTTTGACCGCAAGGCAATGGAACTATCCGGGCTGGATGTAATTGAGTATTGTGTGGAGCCAAAGTTTGATGGAGCCAGCATTTCATTAGTGTACGAGCATGATATGCTTAGCCGTGGAGTAACCCGTGGTGATGGTGAAGTGGGCGATGAAATTACATTGAATGTAAAGCAGATAAAATCGGTGCCACTTTCTGCAAAATTCAGTGAGTATGGTATTGAGCAAATTGAGATTCGTGGCGAAGTGCTGATGAACAAAAATAATTTTAAAGCATACAACGATGCCTTGATTGAAGAAGGCATTCCACCGCTGGCAAACCCACGCAATGCCGCAGCAGGCTCTTTAAGAATTAAAGACACTGCAGAAGTAAGCAAGCGAAATTTAGAAGCATTTTTATACCATGTAAGTTTTATAGTTGACGGTGATACAAACACACAACGAGAAACAAACAACGAGCAACCAGCAACGCACAGTGGTATGCTGCAAATGCTCTGGAACCTCGGTTTCCGCAGTCCTAAAAATGAAATGCAGGTTTTTAAAGGCATTGATGGAGTTATAAAACATGTACAAAATTTTGAAAAAGTGCGTGATAACCTTGGTTACGAAATTGATGGCATGGTGATAAAGGTAAATGACCTTAACCTTCAGGACCGCCTGGGCATGACATCCCATCACCCCCGCTGGGCCATTGCTTTTAAATTTAAAGCCCGGCAGGGCACCAGTAAATTGGTTGATGTTACTTTTCAGGTGGGCCGCACCGGTGCTGTTACACCCGTTGCCAAAATAGAACCGGTGCAGGTTGGTGGTGTTACGGTCGGCAGTATTTCTATCCATAACGAAGAGTACATCAAAGAAAAAAATCTGATGCTGGGCGATACGATTTTGATTGAAAGGAGCGGCGATGTAATTCCGCAGATAGTAAAATCTTTTCCCGAGTTGCGGAAAGGCGATGAAAAGAAAATTGAATTTCCCACGCAATGCCCCATTTGTAAAAGTGAATTATATAAACCCGAAGAAGATGCTGTGTGGCGCTGTGTTAGCCTTACCTGTCCGGCACAAATTGTAGAAGGGATTATACATTTTGTAAGTAAAGATGCGATGGACATCCGGAGTTTTGGCGAAGCCAATGTGCGTAAATTTTATGAGATGGGTTTGCTAAAATCAATACCCAATGTTTACAATTTGCCTTACGGCGAAATTGGAAAGCTGGATGGCTTTGGCGAAAAATCAATTACCAAACTGCAGCAGGCTATTGAAGCTTCTAAAAAGCAACCGCTTAACCGCATCATATATGCATTGGGTATTCGTTATGTGGGAGAAACAACGGCCAAAACACTTGCACATGCAGTAGATCATCTTACCGATTTTTCAAACTACAGCGAAGAGCAACTGATGCAACTGGAAGATGTGGGCGTAAAAGTTGCTAAAACTGTTTATACATTTTTTCACAATGCAGATAATCTGCAATTATTGCAGCAACTTGAAAGCCTTGGTGTACAATTAAAAAATGAAAAGAAGGGAACTGTTACTGATGGCAATTTATCGGGACTTACATTTTTATTTACCGGTACCTTATCACAATTAAAAAGAAGCGATGCCGAAGCATTGGTAGAAGCCAATGGCGGAAAAATACTGGGTGCCGTAAGCAGCAAGTTAAATTACCTGGTTGCAGGCGAAAGTGCAGGCAGCAAACTGGAAAAAGCAAAAAAAATACCGGCCATTCATATAATAAGTGAAGAAGAATTTATAAAAATGTTACCTATTAGTAAATAATTATATTACATTTGTTGGCTCTACCTCTCCAATTGCCATAACGCAGACTAACGCTGTGTTAATTAAATTAATTAAATTTTTCGGTTATGATTAAGAAAAATGCCGGCGAAATTTGGAAGCAGATTTTATTTACCGGTCACAAACAGCTTCGCAAAAAATACGCAGTTTCATCGCATGGCAGGGCAGCCAGTTATGCATTAGATGTTTTAAAGGATGGCAAATTATTAAATGGGTCACTTACATCCGGCTACAGAACATTAAACCTGCATGTTGAAAACAGTAATGGTACTATTTATATACATCGGGAAGTTGCAAAACTTTTTTGCAAAAAACCTTCTCCAAAACACAAATATGTAATTCATGTAAATCATAAAAAGAAAGATAATCTTTTTAAAAACCTGAGGTGGGCCACGCTGGAACTTGTAAGCTCTCACCAGCAAAACAGCCCTGAAAAAATTGCATACAAAAAACGCCAGGCAAACCGTACCGTTGGGCTGAAACTGAATGCTACACAGGTTAAGACAATAAAGGACATCATCAATAATCCAAAAAGAAAATTAACCTACAAGCAACTGGCAGCTAAATATAAAGTAAGCGAAATGACTTTGTACCGCATCAAAAGCGGCGAAAACTGGGGACGTATCAAGTAACTGAGAAAAATCGAACTTCGGCCAAAGGAATCTGTTAGCATGCAGGTTCCTTTTTCATTTTAGGCAAAAGTGCGGCGGCTGAAATTCAAGTAAGCCTTTTAGCGGCAGGCTTTTGGTAAATACCGGTTAGACTAACTATAAAATCCAATCAGTATTATTAATTTTGTTATACAATTATAAATATGCTTCACCCATCAACATTAAAATTTTTAAAAGATTTAGAGCAAAACAATAATAAACCCTGGTTTGATGCACACAGGCCGCAATACGAAGTTGCCAAAGCAGATTTTTATGCACTTGTTGAAAAGCTGATACCAGCCATAGCAAAATTTGATGCACCCATAGGGCAGCTTGTGGTAAAGCAATGTGTGTTTCGCATAAACCGCGATGTACGTTTTAGTAAAAATAAAGCCCCGTATAAAAATAACATGGCTTGCTATTTTAACCAGGCCGGCAAAAGCGGCTTAGGGGCAGGTTATTATCTGCATATTGAACCGGGCAATAGCTTTGCTGCGGGTGGTATTTGGGCACCTGAGCCACAGGTTTTGGCTGGTATTCGGCAGGAAATAGATTATAATTTTGCTGGTTTAAAAAAGATTATTGAAAATAAAAATTTTAAAAAAATTTTTACCGAAGGATTAAGTACTAATGAGAAATTAGTGAGGCCGCCAAAAGGCTACGATGAAAACAACCCGGCAATTGATTTTTTAAAAATGAAAAGTTTTATTGTTAGCAAACCCTTTGCTGATGCTGATTTACAAGATAAAAATTTTGTTGCAACTGTTGCAAAAACCTTCAGTACCATGAAGCCATTGATTGATTTTTTGAATACAGCATTGCATTGATTTAGTTAGAAACATCTTTAAAAAAAAGACGGCCAGAGATAAAAATCTCCGGCCTTGCTTACCTCTGAAACCACAAGAAAAAATTTATAGCAAAAGCATATAATTAATTACACTAAATAATTTAATTAAAACATCCCTTAACGATATTTCAAACCGGATTTTGTATAGTATTGGAGAATTATGATAACGAAGCAGGCTGTAAAATTAGTATTTTTTTAATATTAACATAATTTATTTTTGAGTTTTTGCATTTTTTTATGTTTTAGTTGCCTTACAACTCAATGTAGGTCTAACGGACGCTGCGGTTTTCATAAAAAAAAATATTGCTAAGCATGCCTGCTTATTGGCAGCAGCTACATGTTTACGAACCAAAGTAGCTGATAAAACTAATTAGCATTAGTTTTGCAAAAAGTTATTAATGGCCAGAATAAAGCCGGGCAAAAATGCCAGCAAAAAAGATGTAATTATACAAAAAGCAGCGGCTTTGTTTAAAAGCAAGGGGTTTACATCTGCTTCGATGAGGGAGCTGGCTGAGGCCGTTGGTGTGGAAGCGCCTAGCCTGTACAATCATATTGGAAGTAAAAGTGAGTTGCTTCAGGAAATTTGTTTTAAAGTGGCTACGGTGTTCACTTCATACATAGATAATACAGAAAATAATTCGGGCAGCTTTGCAACCAGGCTTGAGCAGATTATACGCTTTCACATACGCATGATGCTTGAACATTTTGACGAAGTGTATGTTGCCAACCACGAGTGGAAGCATTTAAAAGAACCATACCTGAGCAATTTTTTAATACAGCGCAAGGCTTACGAAAAAAGGCTAATTAGTTTAATAGAAGCTGGCATTATTGCAAAAGAGTTTAAACAAACCAATCCGTATGTTGCGGTGTTAACCATTTTATCGGCAGTGCGTGGTTTGGAATTTTGGCAGCAGCACAAAAAAAATATCAGCAGCCAGGTTTTGGAAGATGATATGGTAAATCATTTATTAAATGGCATCACTAAATAATTTTTATGGCAGTTCATTTTCATAAACTAAAAGTAAAAGAAGTAAAAACAGAAACGCCGGATTGTGTTTCCATCGTATTTGAAGTACCCGAAAATTTACAAAACGATTTTTTATTTGAGCAGGGGCAAAACATCACCATCAAAAAAGAAATTGATGGTGAAGAGATCCGCAGATCTTACTCCATCTGCTCGGCGCCTTTTGAAAATGAATTACGGGTTGCTGTAAAAAAAGTGGATGGCGGAAAATTTTCAGCATACGCCAATAGTATTTTAAAAGCCGGAGAAGAAATTGATGTAATGCCGCCCACCGGAAAATTTAACACCAAACTACAAACCACAAACCACAAACAGTATGTAGCTTTTGTTGCAGGCAGCGGCATAACACCGGTAATATCCATTATTAAAGCAACTTTGCAAACCGAGGCTGCAAGCAACTTTACATTGGTTTTTGGTAACCGTGGCCGCCATTCAATCATCTTTTTTGAAGAATTGGAAGGATTAAAAAACAAATACGTAAACCGCTTTAATTTCATAAATATACTCAGCAGGGAAAAAACAGATGCACCTATAAACTCCGGAAGAATTGATGCAGATAAATTAACTGAACTTAATAAACTAATTGATTACAAAAACACCGATGAATTTTTTATTTGCGGGCCCGAAGAAATGATTTTTTGTGTAAAGGATTTTTTAGAGCAAATAAATATTGATAAAAAGAAAATTCATTTTGAATTGTTTACTACACCGGGGCAGAAAAAAGCTTTTAGCCATAAGCCATTAGCTGTTAGCCAGGCAGGCCCGCAAAGTAAAATAACTGTAAAGCTTGATGGCCGAAGTTTTGATTTTGACCTTGGGTTTAACGGCGAAAATATTTTAGATGCGGCTTTAAAACAAGGTGCAGATCTTCCTTTTGCCTGCAAGGGCGGCGTATGCTGCACCTGCAAAGCAAAACTGTTGGAGGGTGAAGTGGAGATGGATGTAAACTGGGGGCTGGAGCATGAAGAAGTGGAGCAGGGATTTATACTTACCTGCCAATCGCATCCTATTACCGAAAAAGTAGTTATTGATTTTGATATTAAATAAAATATCTTTTATTTAGCAGCTTAACAATTTTAGCATGAAAAAAATAACGGGTGAAAAATGGAAAGTAATTACATTTCATAAAGCTGTTTCTGGCAAGCAATATGCCATATCAAACCATGGCAGGTTGGTTTGTTTTGATAAACAACCCACAGATGGTAAACAGGTAAAAGGATCTTTACAGGAAAGCTACCCCATCTGGCGTTTTAGAAAAAAGAAAAAAAATGGCAGCATTGCCAACTATGGTATTTTATTGCACCGTTTAGTAGCCCAAAGTTTTTTACCAGCCCCGCAAAAAGGCGAAAAGGTTGTTATTCATTTCAACTATAAAAAAGCAGATAACCGCTATACCAACCTTGGTTGGGCTACAATTGCCGAAGCATCGGCACATGCACAGGGCAGTCCGCTTGTAAAAAAAGCAAGAAAACTTGCTGCAGAAAATGGGATTGGCGGTAACACCAAACTTACCATTGAAAAAGTAAAAGAAATTAAAGGCCTGTTGGCCAATGGAAAAACACTAAAAGAAATTGCTACCCAATACAAGGTAAGCGATATGCAGATTTATCGCATAAAAATTGGTGAAAACTGGAAGCATGTAAAATAAACCCTGACCAGCATTTAGCAAAGGCTGCACATAAACAGCAAAGCGCAAATAATCAGTTTAGCGCACAAAATTAATTAAGGGTAAAACTTTTCTTTTATTTTTTGGCAGATAAAATACCCGCTGATGGGTACAGCATTTTAAAACATCTACTGTAGTTTTATCTGCATAAAAATTGTTTACATGAAAAAGTTGTTTTTAATTCTTTTCTTATCAACTGTTTTTGCGGGCTTTGGTCAGTCACCCATTGCACAACCTCCCGTTTGCAATGAATGTTCAGATTATGAGTTTACATCTATTTCTCAGTTAACAGATGTAAAAGAAACCGATGCCTGTTACATTCACCTGCAAAGTTTGGTAGAGCGTTATGGCATTAAAGTAGCCGCATGCAACGAAACCACATTTGCTGGCAGTCAGGTGCTTACCAATGGGGCATTAGCGCAAATGCTGAGCAGCGGTTTGCAAACCATAAGCGAATTAAAAAAAGTTGTTGTAAGCAATAAGAGTGAAGCTGATAAGAAAAAAATTGAAGCAAAAATTAAATTAAATGGTTTTGATTTATTTAAGCATCATTACACATCTGTTGATAAAATTAAAGATGTAAAGGCCAGTGATTGTTATTACCAGGCAGTACAAATTTTATTAGAAGAATATAAAATAAACATTACCGATAAAACAGGTTTACTGCACACAGGCAAACCAGCCAATGGAAAAAATGCAGGTATGTTGCTAAAGCAGGTTTTTGGATTAACCAATATTAATGTACAAAAATTTGCAAACCTAACCATTACCAAAAGCGAATTTACCATACTGTTTAATGAAGCCCTGGATGAATATAATGAAATGATTGCCTCAGCAACCTATTAATTTAGTGATGAAAAATTCTACTGCATGTAATACTGTTTTTACCAATTTTAACTAACAACTGTTAGTTTTTTGTATTAATTTTACTGTCTAAAGTTTTTATTATGTCTATACAACACCTTGAGAAAATTTTTCAGGATAAAATTGATAATGAAATAAAAATTGAGCCAAAGGACTGGATGCCGGAAGCATACCGCAAAACAAATATCCGCCAGATAAGTCAGCATGCACACAGCGAAATTGTTGGTATGCTGCCCGAAGGAAACTGGATAAGCAGGGCGCCATCCTTAAAACGCAAAGCAATTTTAATTGCAAAAGTGCAGGACGAAGCAGGACATGGTTTATACCTCTACTCATCTGCCGAAACCCTTGGCAGTAGCCGTGATGAAATGATTGCCGACCTGCACAGTGGCAAAGCAAAATATTCTTCCATTTTTAATTACCCTACATTAACCTGGGCCGATATGGGTGCTGTTGGCTGGTTGGTTGATGGTGCCGCCATCTTAAACCAGGTGATGCTTTGCCGCACCAGTTACGGTCCGTATGCAAGAGCCATGGTACGCATTTGTAAAGAAGAAAGTTTTCACCAGCGCCAGGGTTTTGAGAGTTTACTGGTGTTGAGCAGAGGAACTGCCGAACAAAAAGCTATGTGCCAGGATGCCATTAACCGCTGGTGGTGGCCAAGCCTGATGATGTTTGGACCAAAGGATAGCGAAAGCACCAACAGCGACCAGAGCATGAAATGGAAAATAAAAAGAAAAACAAATGATGAGCTGCGCCAGCAATTTATTGATATGGCCGCAGAGCAGGTAAAAGTTTTAGGCATGACGTTGCCCGATGATAAACTAAAATGGAACGAAGCCAGAAAGCATTACGATTTTGGCGAAATAAACTGGGATGAATTTTGGAATGTGGTAAAAGGAAACGGCCCCTGCAACAAACAAAGATTAGCCGCCAGAAACAAAGCGCATGATGAAGGCGCATGGGTAAGAGAAGCTGCTGTGGCTTATGCAGAGAAAAGAAAAGCCTCCCCAAACCCCTCCAAAAGAGGGGCTTTAGAAGCAGCATGATTATTATAAATATTTTTTATGAAAATAGAAATTAAGAAATTTTATTACGGCGACATCCCTGAAGAAAGCGTAGGAAGCAATGACTTGAAAAGCTCCATAGTTTCTCCGCCAGCTGGCGGAGGCGGAGGGGTTTCTTGGCCTTTGTGGGAAGTTTTCGTACGCAGCAAACAAGGTCTCGACCATAAACATGTTGGTAGCTTACATGCAACCGATGCAACGATGGCCATTGAAAACGCAAGAGATGTTTATACAAGAAGACAGGAAGGTGTAAGCATTTGGGTTGTGGAAAGTAAATTCATCACTGCATCAAACCCGGATGAAGCTGGGGAATTGTACGAGCCTGCGGTTGATAAAGTTTACCGCCACCCTACTTTTTATGATTTGCCGGATGAAGTGGGTCATATGTAACCGCTGATTAAAAGATTAAAAATGATTTCGCAGATGAATAGCTCACTGATTGATTTTACACTTCACCTGGCAGATACCAACTTAATAATTGCCCAACGCAATGCTGAGTGGTGCGGCCATGGGCCCATACTGGAGCAGGATATTGCTATCACCAACATTTCGTTAGACCTGCTTGGGCAATCGAGAAACTTTTATCAGTATGCCGCAACTTTAATTGGTAATGAGGCGACTGAAGACTCCTTAGCATATTTTAGAACCGAAAGAGAATTTAAAAACTGTTTACTTGTTGAGCAGCCAAATAGCGATTGGGCACAAACCATTTTACGACAGTTTTTTTTAAGTGCTTACCAGTTTTTGCTGTATGAAAAATTACAGCATTCAAGCGATGAGCAGATTGCTGCCATTGCTGCAAAAGCTTTAAAAGAAGTTACCTATCACCAACGCTGGAGCAGCGAGTGGGTAATACGCCTGGGCGATGGCACAGAAGAAAGCCAGCAGCGTATGCTAAAAGCCATTGATGAATTGTGGAGTTATACCGGCGAAATGTTTTTACCGGCAGATTATGAAATTGCTGCAGGCTTTGATGTTTCTTTATTAAAAGATGACTGGATGAAAAAAGTAACGGAGGTTTTTGAAGAAGCCACATTACCTGTGCCTGAAAAAATTTTTATGCAAACCGGCGGAAAAACAGGAACACATACCGAGCATCTTGGTTATATACTTACTGAACTTCAGTATTTGCAAAGAACATATCCGGGTGCTGAATGGTAACAGCATCCACCATACAAAAAAAAGAAATCTGGAAAATTTTAGAACAAGTTACCGATCCCGAAGTACCCGTTTTAAACATCACCGATTTGGGTATTGTAAGAGATGTAAAATTAAATGGCGACGAAGTTGAAGTAATCATAACACCTACCTACACCGGCTGCCCGGCCATGGATATGATTGCCATGAATATAAAACTGGCTTTGATTGAAAATGGTTACTCCAAAATAAAGATAACTTCTGTACTTGCACCAGCCTGGACTACAGATTGGATGACAGAAAACGGCAAAAGAAAATTAAAAGAATATGGTATTGCGCCGCCACATCATTCAACTACACGCTCAGACGGTTCGTCAGACCGGATTGTTGAATGCCCCCAATGCAATTCATCTAATACAAAATGCATCAGCGAATTTGGCAGCACCGCCTGCAAAGCTTTATACCAATGCAACGACTGTAAAGAACCTTTCGATTATTTTAAGTGCCATTAAACAACCTGTTTTATTTTTTTAGGCTGAATTTATATTTGCCTTTTATTTCACCTTTGCCTTTTTTATCCCATACCCTGAACTGCACTATAAAATTTTCAACACCCGGATCTGCCTGCCTGATTACAGCCGACAGACTTACCACTTTTGCATCTGTGGCATTAAGGCCGGTGATTTCCTGCTCTTTAAAAATATCCGCTGCATCTACTACCACGCCTCCTGCATCAGTTGAAATTCTTTCAGCAGCTCCAATGAATGATTTGCCGTTTTCTTTTACCCAGCCGGTATCAGTTTTTAACACCAGGTAAATTTTTTGATTTAGGTTGACAAGATTTTCTGTTAACAGGTTTTCTTTCTCATCCACCAAATAAGCAGCTTTAAGTTTTACACCCGTTACTTCTATATCAATATCGTTTCTTATTATAGCACCGTTCAGTGTGGTATTATCTTCAGATGTAACAGGTTTTGTTTTTACAGCCGGTTTATTATCTCCAACGGAGCATTTAAAATCGCAACTGCTTAATATAATGCAGCAGATGGTTGCATAAACCATTGTAAGTTTTTTCATTTGTTTTGGTTTATAGATGAAAAATCTGTTGACAACAGAAATGTACAAAAATTATTTATATCCCCAAACAGCCACCCTCGATCTTCCCTTTCTGAATCCCTTGGTTTCGTACCAGAATTCAATACGTTTGATATGGCGCAATCCTCCATCCAGATCAATCACCCGGCTTTCGCCACCTTGTGGAATACGGATACGGATAGATACATCCTGCACATCGCCATTGTCAAAATAAACTTTCATGTCGTACATCTTTAGTGGGCCATCAGTAACTCGTAATTTCAGTTTTCTAAAATCATCATTGGTATTGCCGGTAACAATCACATCATGATCTGCACCAAATGCAACAGTTTTATCGGCAATAAAACGCCAGCCGTTCTGTGCCTTTGCAGCTGCCAAAAAAAAGAAGGACAGCGCCAGTAAAACAAATAGTTTTTTCATATTTTTTATTTTTAAATTTTACAAACGAATATTTTACTGGTAAGAAATAGCAGAACAAAAAATCTTACTAGCGTCCTTGTTTACCTTTTGTCTTTGGGGATTTAATTAACAATGATGAATCTAAAAATTTTGTATTCCCGCTTGCAGCTTTGGGTTTATTGTTTTGTGAACTGGTATTGTTTAAATGGCTGGTTTTTTTTACTTTTTGCTTTTTTGTTTGCGCAACGGCTGCTGCATTAAAAATAAGTAAAGCTGTTACAAATAAAATAGTTTTTGCTTTCATTGTAATAATTTTTTAATTATGGATCACTTTAATGCTGTAAAGATGCTGTTTGATTTGCCTGGTTTAACCACCCGATGGGGTGATTTTTTACAGCTTTCAATTTTATTTTAACGTATCCTGAACCAGTTGGTACCATTGCTTTGCAGGCTTATACTGCCATTACCGGGGATAACAGTTGATGTACCTGAAAAATCGTTGTACGATGTTACTGTTTTTGCACCGGCATTTCTGTTTACAATTGTATATTCTCTTCTGTCGCAGGCGCTGGCAGCAGGCAATGTAATTGTTAAAGGTGCAGAGCCTACCGAGTTTGCAATTATAATAGTATGGTCATCCTCATTGGCTGTATAATCTGCTGTAATAATATTAATTCCGTTTCCAAAACTGCCTTTTACATCTAATTTACTTTGTGCAAGAGAGCCCAGATTGCCAATTGATACATTGCCCAGCGTATCTACTTTCATTTTTACATTGCTGGCTTTTAAAGAATCGCCGTAAGCAATTACATAATTGGTGGCATTGTTTAAACCGCTCATCCAGGCACTGTTGGCCGCCACACCGCCGGGTCCGTTATTTTTAAAAGCTATGGAAGCTTCGCCATTGGTTACGCTGTTTGAATTTTCAATTACAATACCTCTTCCATAAGGACCATTACCGCCGCTTGTATTTACAATGTGTAAACGATATTGAGGATCATTGGTATTCAATCCTACAAAACCGTTATTCTTAACCATCAATGCATCTTCTGTTGTGTTTTTCCGCACATAAAAATCGCCGGTACCGTTCAGGTCAAATACCATACTGCGGCTACCTTGTGTAATGGTTGTACTGTCTAATAAAGTGCCTCCAAGCTTTACAATACTGCTTGAAACATTTAAACCATTATTAGCTGCTGCAACCACATTGGCCCAGCCAACTGTACCGGCGCCATTGGTGTACAACACCTGGTTTGCAGCACCATCAGTTAAAGGAAAAGAATATTGACTGTTGATATTTAAAGTACCATTGATGCGAAATAAGTCTGTTGCAAAATTTCCAAATATTAATGGTGTAACGGTGTTGGTATTATCAATTGAAAGTATGTTGGATACAGTACCGTTTGTACCTACATCATCACCAATAAAAATATTATTACTGCCGGTAGAGTTAAGGCCGGTAGAATTACCAATAAAAATATTATTTGAAAAAGAAGTTACCCCTGATAATGTTCTTGCACCAGCATTGTCACCTAGTGCTATATTATAAAATCCAATTCTTCTGTTCAAAGTAGAGTTACCAATTGCAACATTGTAGCCTCCTGTAGTATTATTAGGTAAACTATTAAATCCAACCGCAGTATTTCCAAAACCTGATGTATTCGCAAACATCGAAGCGTCACCGAGGGCAGTATTGCCAGCTCCACTTGTATTAGAAAATAGCGATGCACCACCAACACCGGTATTAGAGCTCCCAGTATTATTCACCAAAACAGAATGGCCCAATGCGGTATTATAAAAACCGGTTGTATTATTTGATAAACTTTGATAACCAACACTGGTATTAGAAAAACCTGTTGTATTAACTTTTAACGCATTTGCACCAACCGCCGTATTTTGAGTACCTGTGGTATTGGCAAACAAGGCTTTTGTACCTACTGCAACTATTTCCGACACATTGGAATTATGCGCTGCGCTATCGCCAATAGCTACATTGTTATTGCCGGTTGTGTTGTCATACAATGCCCTTGCACCTAAAGCCGTATTTGTACGACCTGTTGTATTGGAATATAAAGCATTACTGCCCACCGCCACAATATTTGATACATTTGAATTGTAAGCAGCCCTATAACCCATGGCCACATTAAAATTACCAGTAGTATTATTGTACAGATTACTTTCACCCATGGCAACATTGTAATCTCCGGTAGTATTTCTATAAAGTGCAGTATAGCCCATTGCAACATTGAACTCTCCGGTAGTGTTGTTAGTCATCGAACCAGAACCAAGAGCGGTATTGCCTGCACCGCTTGAATTAAAAAGTAGCGTTCCAAACCCAACCCCTGTATTAGCGCTCCCGGTATTATTCACCAAAGCAGAATTTCCCAATGCAGTATTTTGAAAACCAACCGTATTACTATATAAGCTATTACAGCCCAAAGCTGTATTGAAACCTCCGGTTGTATTGCTATACATAGATTTACTGCCAATGGCTGTATTCTGCAAGGCCCCCGTTTGAATGTTAAATAAGGCACTATCACCAACAGCTACGGTATTATTAACCGTATAGCTGGATGCAGGCCTGCCCATGGCATCGCCGCCTATGGCCGTGTTGGAGTATCCCTGCATACTATAGGCAGACCGGTAACCTAGGGAAGTATTGTTTTTGTTGTTTGTAGTTGAAAAAACCTGAGACGCATATCCAATAGCTACGTTGTTTACTCCTGTTAAATTATTCGCTAAAGCTGATTCTCCTATGGCTATATTTTTATCGCCGGTGGTTGTTTCTAAAAGTGCACTGCGCCCAATTGCAATATTCCAGTTGCTTGTATTGGCAGATAAGGCCGAATCGCCAATGGCAATATTGGCAAGACCAGTTACATTTTTTTGCAATGTTGAATAGCCCATTGCAATATTTTGAAAACCGGTGGTATTTTTTACAAGAGCAGAATTACCGATAGCAATATTCTTATAACCGGTAGTGTTGCTGTACAAAGCGGAGTCACCTAAAGCAGTAAGGTTGGTACCACTTGTATTTGCAAATAAAGCTTTGCTGCCTAAAGCTACTATATGCGAAACATTGGTACTGCTGTATGCAGCACTATCGCCAATAGCTACATTGTTACTGCCAGATATATTTCTAGTCAAACTAAAATACCCAATACCTATGTTTGAATTTCCAGTAACATTTCTGTAAAGCGATGCGGTACTTAATGCTACATTTCTACTGCCTGTTTCGTTTAAATAAAGTCCCCCTCCTATTGCAAGATTTTGTATGCCCGAAATATTTGAAGATAGTCCTGCACCTCCAATAGCAGTATTTGAATGGCCGGTAGTATTGGCCCATAAAACTGATTCACCTACGCCGGTATTGCCATAACCTGTTGTGTTGTTCACCAAAGCGTCGCTACCTATTGCAGTATTTACTTGTCCGCTTGTATTTGCACTTAAGGCATTATAGCCAATAGCTGTATTATTGACTCCTGTGTTTGAAAAAAGAGATTCGTAACCAATTGCGGTGTTTTTACCTGCACCTGTATTCTTACGTAACGCCCTGTAGCCAATTGCAACATTACCTACGCTGGTAGTATTACTGTATAGGGCACTGTCGCCAATGCCAATATTGTGGCTACCGGTTGTATTATTTCTGCCAGCCCATTCCCCCAAAAAATAGGTACCGTTGTTTATGTTCCATTGCCCAACTGTTAAATTATTTTGCTTAAACCTCAGCGGTTCATTATCGGTAGTTCCTATAAAATTTACCGCCGTATCTGTTCCTATATTTCCGGTAAGGCTCCAATCATTACCTGCGCCGCCCGATGGGTTTAACCAAACCCACCCACTACCATTGTAATAATGAAAGCCAATACTGTCCGGCGCTCCCTGGTAAACTAACAAGCCATTTGCCGGTGTAGCAATGGCATTTTTTTGCGCCTTAGTCATTCGGGGAACAAGTACACCCTTGCTGGTGCTGCTTACATCTAAAATGGAGCTGGCATTGGCCGTTGCACCGCTTGTATTAATGGCCAGCGATTGTGCATTAACTGTGTTGCACATGATAAGCAGGATTGCTGCATAAAAAAAACACTTCATAAACAGCTTGTTTTATTGCTGTAAATATGAAGTGTTTAACAGGTAGTTTTATCACCCTGTTAGGTGGTTTTTTATGATGCCTTATTTTTTGGGGAAACAGATTTGCCTGGCAGAATCGGTATAAGCTAAAAATGCAGAAACATCTTTGCCGGCCTTCATGTCCTGTTCAACCTGTGTATAATCTGCAAGCGAATATTTTTTTTCTATCTGCTCCAGCATACACTCACAATTTTTTTTAAACTCCGGCGGCAATTTAGCGGCACAACCGTTTACAAAATTGGTACGCACCTGCTCCGGAAATTTATTACCGGCACTGCTGCTGCCGCAGGATGATATGGTAACAACCAATAGCAATACAATTAATGCTTTCATAATTATAAATTTTCAGTAAAAATAATTTGCAGTATGTAAATGTTCATCCCCCGATGGGGTGATTTTATTTCAGGCATTTTGATTTTAGCATTTGCCTTGTACAGACCTGCTTAATCCAGTTTACACAAATTTTTTCGGTTGCTGAATGAGTTAATAAAACTGATGGCCTCGGCATCCTGCCTTACATAAACAGCATACTCCAGTATTTTTAAAACGGTTTGTGCCACTCCTTCTTTATAACCCATACTTACCGGGGCTATGGTAAAAGACGAGTTACAATTATTTACAGCACCCGAAACATAAATTGTTTTTTTACCGCTGCCATTACCCCATTGCTCTACCCGGTAGCCGGGGTTTTGACAATACATTTGTTTATAGGTTGCTTTATTTTGAAACACCGCTGTTATAACCTGTACAAAATTTTGTTCTTCCACTGCGCTTAATTGTACTTTACTGCCAGCTTCAAAAAAGCCAGGTGCAAATAACTGCAGACAAACGGCCCTTAATTTTTCGGGATTGCCATTTCGTAATACATCATGCAGATATTTTACCATTTCCTCTGCATTTGTAAAAGCAGGCACATTCACTTGTGGCAACGCAGCTACAGACTGAGTGGCTTTTTGCTCTGCCACGGTATATTGCAAGGTTTGTTTTTCAAAATCGGCCAGTTGCTGGGGCGTATAATTTTTAAAACCCAGCACTTTTATATCGGCAGCTTCTTCGCTGCGTAAAGCCAACATATTTTTCCAGGGAGCTTTCATATCATCGCGGTAAAAACGCACATCCCATATGCAATCCAGTGTTTCAATGCCTTTTAATCTTATAATATGATCGAATGTTACTTTCATTTTAAATGATACCTGGTTGGGCGAATGCCAGAACCACTTGGGTGTATCTGCCAGTACCGGTTGCTGATGCAGTTTTGTTATTACATGAAAATAATAACCGTAAAATTTTTCCCAATCTGTACTTATAAAATGCTGAATTTCTTTAGCAGTAGGGTTTGGTATGCCTGCATATTGATTATCCAGCACCCTGAATTTCCAGTAACTATATTTCCCCACGCCAGTATATTGATACACCACATCACCGGTAACAATCAGGTCAATACCGGGGTATTCACTTTTGCGAACCACTTCTACGCCACGTACATATTCCCAATTGGCAACGCTGCTGTTCCACTGCCGTGTGCCTGTACTTTTTGTAAGTTTAATTGATTTTACACCGGCACCGCTTTGCCCGGTTGCATCTTTTTTTACCTGTGCATCTGAAGGCTGTGCCAGTACCAATGCAGATTGAAAAACCGATAGCAGTAATACAAACATTTTTAGCATTACAATAATTTTATTTGCTAAAGATGATTCAGGAGATTTTTACTTTGCTCACCCAATCAGGTGGTTTTATTTTGCCATTAATTGCCGCAATCGTACAATCAAGCCATACCGTGTATTGGCATCGGTTTTTAAATAAATACTTTTAAGGTGGGTTTTTATGGTGTTGAGAGAAATACAAGCCTGCCCGGCAATCTGGCTGTTGGTAATGCCATTGTAGGCCAGTTGCGCCACTTCAAACTCACGATCGGTTAAGGGTGATAATAGATGCCGGTTTATTTTTTCCATACTGAGTTTGGGTTGATCGCTGTTTTTTTCTGCCGCAAAATTTGAGATGGCAATTTCAAGCGAAGCCAGCAAAGTTTTTTCGTTAAAAGGTTTTACAATGTAGCCGCTGGGTTTTACCAGCTTGGCTTTATCCAGTGTGTTTTTATCTGAGTAAGAAGTTAAAAACAAAAACGGAATCTGAATTTCTTTGTTGATGTAGGCTGCTATGTCAATTCCATCTTTGTCGCTTTCTAAATTAATATCCAGTACGGCAGCATCGGGTGTGTTGTTTTTTAATTGCAGAAATGCTTCATCACTATCGTAGGCAATGGCACTTACTTCAAAATCATTATTATCTAAATAAATAGAAATATTTTCGGCAATTACCGGTTCATCTTCTACAATTAATATTTTGAGTTTGCTCATGCTGCTTTAAATTTCGATATCTGCATTTCAACCACTGCACCATTGTTGTTGTAAATATCAAGCGTAGCTTTTAGTTTTTGTGCAAAGGCTTTTATCATTTTTAAACCAAATGATTTGGCCGATTTTATATCCATATCAGCCGGAAAACCGGTGCCGTTATCACTTACCATTAAATGCAGTTTTTCGTCTTTTTCCCGCAGCAAAATATTTAATACACCGGAATTCTTTTCTGTAAATGCATATTTAAACGCATTGCTCACCAGTTCATTCAATACCAGGCCCAGTGGTATCATGGTATCTACATCCAGATTCAGATCATCAATATTGATATTTATTTTTACCTTATCATTTGAGATATTGTACGAGTCGCTTAAGGATTGCACCAGGTTGCTGATATATTCCTTTACCATGATGCCCTTTATATTTCCTTCGCTGTATAAATTCTGGTGGATGAGCGCCATGCTTTGTACCCGGTTTTTTCCTTCCTTAACCGCCGCACTTGCCTGAGAGTCGGTAATGGTGTGGCTTTGCAGATCGAGTAAACTGCTTACCACCTGCAGGTTATTTTTAACCCGGTGGTGTATTTCTTTCATCAGCACTTCCAGGTCGGCCGATTGTTTTTGTATGATGTGGTTCTTTTTTATCTGCTTTCGATACAGGGATAGGATGGAAATACCTGAGATAAATAAAAGCCCCACACCGGTAACAAGGCCCCATTTGGTGTTTCTTTCTTTCCTTAATTGTTCAGCCTTTAACCTGTTTTCCCTGCCCAATGCCAAACTTAAAGCCGCTTGTTTTTCCTTTTCCTTATTAACTGAAGCGCTATAAGCAAGCTCGCCTTTTACAATGGAGTCCATCAGCGTATTCTGCCGGCTAAGCAGTTCATTGTTCTTTAACTGCTCGTCGAAGGCTATTTCCTTTAACAGTTTTTCCCGAAAGAGGGCCTTTCGCCGCTCAGTTTCCTTCGCCAGTTGCAAAGAATCATTGGCAGATTTAACTGCCAGTAAAGACAATTGCTGAAGCGATAGTTGGTTTTTGGCAGTAAGCACTTCAATTTCCTTCTGTTTAATACTACTTTGATACCTTGATTCAAATTCCAGTAATTTCCCCTGCTGTTCAATATTGCTGATGCTGTCGCTCAGTTTAAATAAATAGTCCGAAGTCTCGAGCGCATCCGTTATCCGGCCATCTTTTGTAAGCAGCCTGAAAACGGCTTTTGTGTATATATAGTGATTCGACAGATTGCCCTGGTTTTTGGTAAATTTCATATTCTCCTGCATGTAGGGAAGCGCAAGGGCAGGCATTCCCTTTTTCTCGAACAACGACGAGATGACGCTGTTGGCAAACGTTGCATTGATGGTGTCTTTATTTTTCAACAATTCGTTTTTCACTCCTGTCAGAAAATCAACCTGTTCATCAAAACTCATGTTATCCACCTCTTTAAACAATGTGGAATGCGTTGGATTATCGTTCCGCATTTTACTGGTAGCCATGGCTTTGTCAATTTCACTGATAACCCGGGCATATTTATCGGGCATTTTTGAATTTATATACAACCGCTCCAGATACGTCAGTGAAACCACGTAATCCATTTTACTTTTCCCGGTTTTGGCAATATCATAGGCCTTCAGCAAATATTCTTCTGCCAATGCCAGGTTTTTATTTTGCTGAAAAATACGGCCTTTCTCCGCATATATCTCCCAATTTCGATAAGGATTGTGCAGGTTATTGGTTTGTTCATTCAGTTGAAAAAAATACTGGGCAGAATCGAACATTCGAAGATGCCCGTAACACTTGGCCAAAAAGTAATAACAGTTGGATTGTACATTCAGATTGGTAACGCCATCAAAATAAGGCAGTGCTTTTTTACCCTCATCAACCGACTGGCGATAATTACCAATACGCTGATTGTAGATACTCAATGCAACATAATATTTGGCAATCGTATTCTTATCTGAAGCCAAAGCATAGGGGCCGGCTTGTTTGAGTAAAAGGCTGGCACTATCATTTTTTGCCAAACTCATATACCGCCGGGCAAAATGCATCAGGGTATCGGCTTTTTGCTTATCGGTTTGCAAAGCAGATACAACAGATTCAACAGATTGAGCCTTCAAGGAAACAGTTGCCATAAACGCAAAACACCCTATTGCAATAAACAACTTCATATAAACTTATTGTGATTTAAATTTAATCTTTTTTGCCGGCAAACAAAAGTATCGTTCTGCTTATGGTATATAATCACCCAACAAGGTGATTTATCAGTCCAACAATTATTCAGCTTGCTTTTAAGTTATTGCACAGTTTGTAATTATTATCTTTACCAACACAATTCAACATTTGCTATTAATTTTTTTACATGAACATCTCTATTTACTTTGAAGAAGCGGCGCAGGTTTCAGTTGCCTTTGTTATTGGTGCCATCATTGGCCTGGAAAGAGAATTCCGTAGCAAGCCTGCAGGCTTTAGAACCATGATATTGATTTGCGTAGGCTCCTGTTTATACACCATTCTTTCCAAAGAAATTGGCCATGGAAGTGCTGATCGTATTGCAAGCAACATCGTTACAGGTATTGGTTTTATTGGTGCCGGTGTTATTTTTAAAGAAGGCATTACAGTTAATGGCTTAACAACAGCCGCACTTATTTGGGTAACGGCTGCATTGGGCATGGCCATCGGGTATCATAATTATCCAATGGCTGTTGTAGTATCTGTAATTGTTGTAATTACCTTGTTTGTTTTAGAACCTTTTCAAAGATTTATTAGCCGTTTTCATAAAGTAAAAGACTACAGGATAAAAACAATAATGCTAGGTAACAACTTTAAGCAAGAACTGGAAAGTTTTTTTACTGCCCACGATATGGATTTTAAATGTATGAAGACAGTAAAGGAAGATGAAGATGCGGTGTACATTTACCGCATCAGTTCGCCAGACAGGGATTATGATGCAATTAATAATTTTTTATTAAGCCATAAAGAAGTTAAAAGTTTTGAAGTGTAGCCTACTGATATCTATTGCTCATAAGTAATTAAAACCCTGAATGGTTTGGCCCCAATATTGGCACTGTTACCTGACTTATTAATAATAACCACATTACCACTCTGAAACTGCACATTATATTCATACCCGGCAGCATCTCTGTACGACGGCGGCATTTTCCATCCTCCGGCATATTCTACCAATACATCAAAAGATAAAACTTTAGCATCTGCAATACCTGTGGCATAGGAAGCAAAATTATCAACCGCAGGTGTAGTACCTGTTATGGTTTTCATTTTTATGTTTGGTACTTCGGTACCATAGCCGCCAAGTTTTGTAAAGCCTCTAACTACTGCATTATCCCTTACCACAGTTTTGCCATTAAGGGTAAGGCTATCTGCACCAAAATCACCAAAAATTAAAGCATTGTCTTTATCTGCATTGCTGTTTTCAATAAACAGCTTGTTGCTTACATTTGACAGACCGCCTGCACTATTACCAATAAAAATATTATTGCTTCCACTGGTAATGCCAGTACCAGCCCTGTACCCAATACCAATATTATTATCACCATCATAGTTTCCAACCAACGCTTCTCTGCCAAGTGCAATGTTATTACTACCGTAAATATTCGTCCACATACTTTTACTGCCAATTCCTATATTACCAAGCCCTTGAGTTACAATACTGGAAAGGCTGCTATTGAAATATAAAGCAGAATCACCAATACCTATATTGTAGTTGCCGATGATATTGCCATACAAACTTTTTACACCGATCGCTATATTTTTATTGCCCGAAATATTATTGAATAAAGCAGCATTACCTAATGTAGAATTGGAAGCGCCAATAGTATTGGTAAATAAAGCTTTACTGCCCACAGCAGTATTTTGCACAGCCTGCAATGCATCAGTTGCCCCTACACCATTATTAAACAAAGCACTATCGCCAATTGCAATTATATTGCTTCTTCTATTATTATAGCCGGCAGAAGTGCCTATTAATACAGTTGAATTTCCCTTGTTATTTCTACCTGATTGACTCCCTATTGTAGTATTGGTATTAACAGCCGTGTCCTGGTTACCACTTGCTTTAAAACCTAAAGCCACATTTTCGTGCCCGGATCTGTTAGAAGTTAATGTGCCATCTCCAAAAGCTGTATTATGGTTACCGGTCCTATTGTTCTGCAAAGCTACATTACCAAGTGCATTATTGCCAATGCCAGAAATGTTACCATACAAAGCATTTACACCAACTGCTACATTTGCTCCACCAGTTTCGTTCAACCCCATAGCATTGGCTCCTATTGCTGTGTTAAAATCATTAGATTGATGTAGCCGTAATGCCTGAAAACCTAAAGCGGTATTTCCACCACCGGAAATATTTGTCTCCAGAGCACTTGCACCAACTGCTACATTTGCACTACTGGCCTGATTGCTTTTTAAAGCCCGAAATCCCATAGCTGTATTTGAAATGCCTGTGGTATTTGCGAATAAAGCCTTACTGCCTATTGCAGTATTTTCAACTGCCTCAGTAATGCTGGCACCAACTCCATTATTAAACAAAGCACTATCACCAATAGCTACCAGGTTACTTTTAGTTGTATTGAAAGCCAAAGCTTTTGCGCCAATTGCCACATTAAAGGCCCCTGTTGTATTGCTGGCAGATGCACTGTCGCCAACGGCAACATTTGAACCCCCGTTTATTACAAAGCCGCCTGCATTGCTACCAATAAGTACATTTTTATCGGAAACTAAATTAAGGGTAGGTGTGTGGTTACCAATTATTATATTATCAGTTACTGAGTCAGTTACATTATTAGTATAATTACCTTGGTTAGCAATTACCACATTATCTGAACCTAAGGTAAAAGCCCCTGATTGAAATCCTATACCAACATTTCCTGATCCATTTTTTAATAAGTTTAAAGCACCCGTTCCTAAGCCTACATTTAAAATACCATTTTGTAAATTACTTAATGCCGAATTTCCTATGGCGGTATGATTGTTAAAGTTATTTCCACCATACGCTAACTTATCCAACGAAAGATACCCAAGTCCTAAATTATCCACACTTATAAGCCCTGCTTTTTTGCTATTAATTTTAAATTGTAACGGTTTGTTATCTCTTGTACCTATAAAGTTTACGCTTGTATCTGTACCGGTATTACCAGTAATGCTCCAACCACTGCCTGCTCCGCTTGCATTTTGCAGCCAAATCCAGTTGCCGCTGTTGTAATAATAAAACCCCACACTATCTGGTGCATTTTGATAAACAAGCAACCCGTTTGCCGGTGAAGCAATGGCATTTTTTTCTGTTTTACTCATACGTGGTATCAGCATGCCTTTGGTTGTACTTTTCACATCTAAAATACTGCTGGCATTAGCAGTGCTGCCATCTGTATTAATGGCAAAGGATTGAGCAAACACATTTGTACTGCTGATAAATAATAAAATAACTATTAAGTTTTTCATGTACAATTTTGGGATTTATAAATTTTAATTAATTGCTGCTGATTATTCAACCACAAATACTTTTCTTCTGGTATCGCCGGTAAAGCGATGCAGTGGAGCACCAACCCTGTCAACTAAAGTTTTGGTTGCTCCATTTATTGTTATGGTGAGTTTAAACTTATCCAGGTCCCAGTTATCGGCAGCCATACCACCGCCTCCGGTATGCCAAAGCTCTACTTCCTTAATATCGGCAATGGTTAGGCCAGGTGCACTTGGCAATGTTTTACTAGCAGATTTTTCGGTAAAATTCTCCCACTTGGCGCCATCGTTCAGGTTGTTGTAAATAAGTTTACGGGTGCTGTTTTTAAAAGTAATTACAATTTTTGCGTTGTCGTTTCCGCCACGTAAGTCATCGCCGCCGTTGCCAAAAATGGCACTTATGGCTGATGTTTGTGGAGGAGGAAAATTATCTATCCACGGTTGTGTGCCCGATATTAAAACCGGGTTAAAAAAATTATAGGTATTATCGCAGTCGCAATTTTTGCCGCCTTTAAATCTATTTAGCGGATTGCCGTTTAGCGTAACCAGCCGGTATTTGGCTGTAGCACCGTCTCTTTTAATAGTGGCTGTTACCAATAAACTTTTCAGATCCCAATTATCGGCCACAGCATCTTCAAAGTTATTGCTGGTAGTGCTTCTGATTAAATTAATAGATGCCAGGTTGTTTATATCCACATCTGCTGCCAAAGGAATTGAAACTCTTCTGATAGAATTTTTTGGCCAGTTTTGATTGTTATTGGCATTTTCTAAAACAATGGGCGTTGTACCGTTTTTAAATTGAATGGTAATTTTTAAATTGCGCTGTATGCTGGCGTCCCTAATTGCTAAATCATCTTCGCCGGTTTTAAACTCTGCTTCTATTTTGTTTTGTGCATTTGCAAAATAGCCTGCGCTCATTAAAATAAGAATCAGTGATATTATTTTTTTCATTTTTTATCTTTTTATTTTTACAGTGTAAGATGAAATAAGCCGTGCCCGTATGTAGCAACAACAACAGAATTAGATGAGCGCCAATGAAAATCGGTAACGTTTAAAAGACCAGGTGCTGCAAGTATATTCCAGGTGCTGCCACTGTTACGGGAAATAAATAAACCTTCGGTAGCAGTACCGATAATTATTAAGTTGGGATCGTAAGGGGAAAATTTTATACTCTTAATCTGATAGTCGCCTTTATTGCCTTTAAACTGAACTCCTGTGCTTATTAAAGCAGTTGTAAATGAAGTAGCTTCAATCCAACTACTTCCACCTTCATTCATTTTTTTTAGTTTTCCGGTAATGTTTTCAACTGCATACATATTATTTGGGTTAATGGGGCTAACACTAAAAACGGGTACATAATAAAAATCGGCTCCTAATAAAGCAATACCATTATCCATCCCGTTCATAGTCGGGTAATCCCATCTTGCCATTGATTTTATATTGGGGTTGATAAGCCTGGCAAGCTTAGCGCCAGAGCCTCCATCAAGCCCTACATACAATTGATGCTCTACATTGTTTTTTACAGAAAACTGCACGTTACTTCCTTTACGCACCGCATTTACAGCAGGTAAATTTTGCCAGTTGCAGCCATTATCCATCGATATTTTCCACGGGTAGTCTGGCTGCCCTGCTACTGGTTCGGCATCCTGAATGTAAATTCGGTTACCAATCCAAATAGGGTTACCCCAACCCCGGTTAGGGCTGTTCCAAAAAGGATCTGTTGTACCACATATAGTTTGCGCTGCTGTGCCCATTGCTGGGCCTTGCACACTAAGGCCGTATTTGTTATCGAAAACTAAAGTTCTTGGATCTGTATCACCCAGGCCCTGCCTGTTTAAAACATATCCTTCTGCTAATGCTGTACCATTTAAACTAAAAGAAAAGCTTAATGCCCCTAATCCATTATGCTGTGTACCAAAATTTGTTACACTGCTGGTGCCGGTTAAATTATATACTTCCAGGTTATTTAATCCGCTTGCAGGCTTCTCTGTTTGCCAGTTATAACTACCTGCCAAGCTGTAATTAAAATTACTGACATGAAAACCCCCATCCGATGTTATCACAATTTTGTTTGCGCCATCATTTCCTCTTAGTTTAAGAAAATGGCGGGTATCTGGATGACCGTGCTGAACAGGATTGCCCCATTGTAATTGTTGCTGATTGTTTCTTAAATAGTCGAGCCCCGCCAATGCACTGGCCCCAGTAAAATTTGCCTGGTAAAATTCAAATTTGTTCGATATAAAAATGGAATAGTTTCCCGTTATTAAAGAATCCAAATAGATAGATTCAAAACCTCCGGCGGCACCTTCAGTATATTCTGGTGGTAAATTAAAAGTACCCCATGTAAGCCCATCTGCTGTATATACGCCTCTTCTAAATCTTTCTGCCATATCCACAAACATTATTATCTGGCCATTAAAATCTGTATTTAACCGATAACGCTGTGCGCCAGTTGTTATTTTTGCCCGGTCACTTCTTTTAGTCCACACCCTATCTGTTTGCGAATAAATATATGTGCCTGTAGCTGTTGCGGCTGCAACTGTGCCGTTCTTTAATGCTGCAATTGAATACACAGGAATATTTGGCGGAAAACTTACAAGTTCCCATTGCCCCAGGGATAAGCCGTAATAAGCAATTCCAAAATCGCCGCAGGCATAATAAGTACCTGCTTGCGGGCCTTTAACAACCCTGTGGCAACTTGTTTTATTGGGGTCAACATTTACACCTGCTGCAAAGGTGGCCAGCCGCCAAAAACCTGATCGTTGTTTTTCCCATATCTGAGGAAGATTTGATCTTTTAAATGTTTCGCTTACCGCCGCCCATGCAATAAAGGAAGAAGGCACGGTAGCAAAAACCAAATCGGAAACATTGGGACTAGCCAGACTGCTGTTTGTTACCCAGCTTCTGTTACTTGCTGTGGCATTAAATGTTTCGTAAACGCCACCAGCCGATGCTGCCAAAAGATGATTTTGATTGTTAGGATTTGCCGCAATTGCCTCTACTCTTCCGGCGTATGGGTAATCGTGTACTATGGCTGTTACTGATGCAGTAGCATTGTATGCAGGGGCGGTGTAAGCTCTCTTATAAATTTCAGATGCATGATTTGTAATCCATGGTTTTCCAGCCGGGTCAACGGCTATTTGAGTGCCGCCTCCATCAACCTCATCCCAAACACCGGCATTCCATTTATGAACGCTGTAACTTCCTCCGCCTTTTGCAATATTACCAATAACCCAAACACTTCCATTTGCACCTACCGCTATATCTCTTGCAGAGCCCGGATAAGCTATCCAGTTTCCGCCATTTAATTTTTCGTGAATACTGCCGGCAACTGTTACAACAAATGGCTGACCATTTGGGCCAACAGAAATTCTGTTTGCGCCAATTACACCTGCAATGCCAATCCATGATGTTCCATTCCATTTTTGGATGGTGCTTCCAAAAACCGGGATTGTACCTGGATTTTCTACATTTATTTTCCATACAGAGCCATCAGCTCCAATACCAATATCTACAGCCTTGCCCGGCAACTCTATCCAGATATTATTTTCACGCCGAAAAACCTGGTTTTGATTATTAATTACCCAGGGATTTCCATTAGGGTCAACTGCAATTCTTACTCCGCCTCCATCTGTATTTTGCCAACTGCTACCGGTCCAAAACTGAATATTATAACTTCCATCTGCAGGCGTATTACCTATACTCCACACTGTACCATTTGCCCCCACTGCAATATCTCTGGCATTGCCTGACTTTATCTGCCATTCATCAGCCTTTACACAATTAATTAAAACTATTATCTGAAAAAAAAATAGTACGATTACTTTACTTTTCATCTTTATCTTTTTATTATAGAACAAAAATGAAAAATAAGTGCTGGATGCACAATCCCATAAATAGGGTAGTATAAAAAAACAAGGAGTTTTAATTACGTTTAGTAAACTTATAGGCCGCTGCAGTAGCACTGTTTACCTGTAGTTTTTTATATATTTTTTTGATATGGCTGCGTACGGTTTCGGTGGCAATACTTTTTTCGGCAGCTATCATTTTATAACTGTAGCCTTTAACTATGTATTCTAATATCTCAGTTTCCCTGGTAGTAAGGGTTTCAATTTCAGTACTTTTTTCTATCTTAATTTTAGGCACAAATGTTAATACCCTTTTAGCCACGCTGCTTGATATAGGTGCTCCGCCATTCATAACATCGTTAATAGCTGCAGGTAACTCTTCAATATTTTTTTTTAGTAAATAACCATTAGCCCCGGCACAAATAGCGTTAAATATATTTTCATCATCATCAAATACGGTAAACATAATTACAGGCAGTTCATCATTAATGCTGCGCAATTGTTTTACAGCTTCTACGCCATTGCAGCCCGGCATATCAATATCCATCAATACTACATCTGGTTTTAAAATACCAATATCATCTTTTACAGTAAGGGCATTGGGCATAGCTGCTATAACGTCAAATGCATCGTTCCATAATAATAGTGTCTGCATACTTTTACGCAGGTTTTCATTATCCTCATATATCAATACTTTTATTGGCATAATACAAATTTAAATTAAGCCACGGCAGTAACCTATCCCATATTCAGGTTACACAGGTATGATAAGGAGTATCTGTGTACCAGCGTCGTTATTTAATATAGTTAATTGCCCGCCCATTGCATTTGCTCTTTCCTGCATTGTTTTGGTACCGGTGCCCGAGTTACTGCCCTTCCATTTTCCATCATCAGTAATGCTTAATAGTATTTTATTTTTGGTATTAGAAAGTAAAATTTTTGCATTGCCGGCACCGGCATGTTTGGCAATATTATTTATGGCTTCTTTGTAAATAAGTAAAATGTCTTTTCTGTATTGCATGGGTAAAATTTTATCAATAATGCTTTCATCTGCAGCAATACTGGTTTCAATATTTAATGGCTCTAATGTTTGCGCTGCAAATTCACGCATGCGTACAACCAGGTTTTCTATTTTTTCATTTTCGGGCCTTATGCTCCATACAATATCGCTCATATTTTGCTGTATGGTTTTACTTTGTGAGGTTATCTGCTGCAGCATTTCTTTGGCCTGTGCAGGCTGTAGATCCATAGCCTGCTGAGATACGCTGCTAAGAATACTTATGCTGGTGAGGGTACTGCCTATTTCATCGTGCAGATCGGATGCTATCTTATTACGCAACTGATATTTTTCCTGTATCCTTTTTATACGAAGCTGCGTAAAATAATAAATACCACCGGCGATAAGCATGGCGATAATAGCTCTGAACCACCATGTTTTATAAAACGGCGGCGAAATTTTAATCATTAGTTTGATTGGCTCCTGCAGCCAGTTACCGCTGCTGTTAGCAGCTTTTACAAGTAAAGTATAATTACCCGGCTGTAAATTGGCATAAGCTGCAAAATTATTTTTTGAAGTGTTCCATTCTTTTTCCACACCATCCAGTTTCCAACTGTAAGTATTTTCATCAGAGTTGGTGTAGCTTAATAATGCAAACGAAACCGTAAGCATATTTTCATCAAAATTTAATTTAATTATATCTCCGTTTTGTATTGCTGAACTGGATTTATAAGTGCTGTCGAAAATTTTTATACCGGTAAAAAATAAAGGGGCTGTATTGATGCTTACTGTGCTGCTGTTTGCATTAAAAAACTTAATGGCATTTGATTGGCCTACATACATATTTCCGGTTTGGCCACTCAGGCAAATTGCTGGTTGCGGTGTAAGGTCTAACCCATTACCTGCAAATGAATAATTGGTAAAAATATTTTGTGTGGGTTTATAGCAGGTTATACCCAAGTCTGTACTGCACCAGATATTACCGGCAGCATCTGCCAGTATTTCTCCTACATACAAACTTTGTAAAGCGTGCTTTTCATTGAGCGAAAACAACCCCGTTTTATTAATGCTGTTACTATAAAACCATTTTATATCCTGTGCATAAAAAGGTAGAAATATTTTACCTCTTTTATTACTTGCAATACCACGCAAATCTACTGGCGGGTTAAAATTATTGGTTTGCTCAGCCTCGTTATAAATAATGTTTACCTCATTTTTTTGGGGATTGTACCTGCCAACACAGGCATTTTTTTTATTGCTGTGATCGGCTGTAAACCAAATATTGTTATTCTCATCTTCAGTAATCCCCATAATGCCTTTGGCTGATTTTTTATCATTTAAAACATTATTAACAGCATTTACCGGTTCTATTTTATTGCCATTATTATTAACTATAAACAAACCTTTAAATGTGCCCAACCACAGTCTGCCATTACTATCTTCAAAAAAATTATGTACCCACTCCCATTTAGTATAAAAATATTTTTTTTCATTTACTATTATTTTGTCAGCTTTAATATCATAAGCTATTAATCCATATTCATTGGTGGCTATCCAAAGTACATTCTTACTGTCTATAAAAAAATTAAAAACACCTGTAGGTGGTGCCAGGTATTTGACTATTGTGGTGGGTATGGGCAAAATTTTATGCTGCTTTAAATCATAGATATACCCATTTTTGTACGGAATAAAACTCCAGAGCTTCTCATCTTTTCCAAGAGCATTTTTTTCAACAGCCATTATTTCTACCGGCAATAAATGTGCATCATTGGCGATGCTGCTTAAATCAATGGTACTAAATAACTGTTTGGTAAAATCATATTTGTGCAAGCCGGTTTCTGAGCCAATCCACATGGTATTATCAATAATGCTGAGGCCATACGTAGTACCTTTTATTCCAAGCGGATCGTTTGAAATGGTTGAATTATACGATGTAAATTTTTTACTGCTAATATTAAAAGAGGTGAGGCCGTTTTCAACAGCAGAAAGCCATAAAATATTTTCCTGTGCCGCTAGTTTTGTTTTTGTAATGGAAACAATTGTGTTCTCTTCTTTTGTATAATCCCGGTATGTGTACTGATGCAATTCTTTGGTTTCAGTATTAAATTCAATTAACCCTTTTAACCTGGTGCCTAACCACAGTATTTTGTTTTGATCAAGATAACTACTCATTATATTTCCGCTAATTGAAGAGTTTATAAAGCCATCAATAACATTGGGCAATACAAATTTTTCTGTGGCTCCTGTTTGTGTATTAAACCTGAAAATATTGTAACCACTGGTAAGCCACAATATTCCGGCACTTTCCATAAAAACAGTAGTAAAATAAAGAGAAGTCATTTCTTTGTTTTGGGCAAAACTGGTAACGCTTAGCAAATGAGCTCCACCCTTTTTTATGCACTGTAATCCTGAACCAGTTGCAAGCCAAATAATATCATTTGCTTCATCATAAGTAAATGCCAATGCATTAACTGGCACAATTTCGCCAGCCGCATTCTTTGTTTTTACATGCGTAAATTTTTCAGTTGTGGGATTAAAAATTTCCAGATCAGGTCCCGATATTACCCATATCCATCCTCGCTTATCAACCAGTAAATCTTTACAATAATTATTTGTAATGGAAGTACTGTCTTCGGAATTGTGCTGATAAAACGTAAAGCTTTTACTATCGTATCTGGCAAGGCCATCATTGCTGGCAATCCAAATCATTCCGTTTTTAGTGGCTGCCACTTTCTTTGCTTCCCTGGAGTTAAAGCCCTGACCTATACCATAATGATCAAAAATTATTGAAGCAGGCTGGGCAAAAACCGACGGGCAAAAAAAAAGAAATAATATTGAACAAAGATTTTTTACCATAAAAAACGAATTGTCAATTCAATTTTAGTTTTACTTTACAAAAAAAATAAAGTTATGTCTTCCATCTTATTCGAAATAAAAAATAATGTTGCGTATATCACTTTAAACCGCCCCGAAAAATTTAATTCCTTTAACCGGGAAATGGCTTTGCTGATGCAGGAAAAATTAGATGAAGCCGCATCGCTGCATGAAGTAAGAGCGGTGTACATAACCGGAGCAGGTAAGGCTTTTTGTGCCGGGCAGGATATTAGTGAATTGATTGGCGACGAAAAAATTGAGATTGCCCAAATTCTTGCAGAGCATTATAACCCCATTGTGGTAAGAATACGAAACATGCCAAAACCAGTGGTAGCAGCGGTTAACGGCGTTGCTGCCGGTGCCGGTGCAAATATTGCCTTGTGTTGCGATATAGTGGTTGCATCTGCATCTGCATCTTTTATTCAGGCATTTAGTAAAATAGGATTGATACCCGATAGTGGCGGCACATTTACGTTACCCCGTTTAATTGGCTGGCAAAAAGCAAGTGCTTTAATGATGACGGGTGATAAAGTTGGCGCAGCCGATGCAGAAAAAATGGGTATGATTTATAAAGTTTTGGAAGATGCAAACTTTGAGGAAGAAAGCAAAAAGATGGCACAAAACCTTGCACAAATGCCAACCAAAGGCTTGGCTTACACCAAGCATGCCTTAAACAGATCTTTTGTAAGTAGTTGGGAAGAGCAATTATCTATTGAAGATAAATACCAGCAAAAAGCAGCGGCCACAGATGATTACAAAGAAGGTATCAATTCATTTTTAGAAAAGAGAAGCCCGGTTTTTAAAGGAAAATAATTTTTATTTGCTGTATGCTTTTCTGATGGCAGCTTCCATATCGGGGCGGCTCATAAAACCATCCTGACGGAAAATGTTTTCGCCGTTTTTGTACATCATAATATAAGGCAGGTTATTAAAATCCAGTTCCTTCATCAGGCCCAGGTTTTCATCTGCATTAATTTTTACGATAAATACGCTGTCTTTCATTTCTGTTTTCATACTGTCTAACGCAGGCACCATTATCTGGCAGGGCGCACACCAGGGCGCATAAAAATCTATAAAAACAAGCGGTTTATCTTTTATGCTGATTAAAAATTCTGTTTTGGACATGCCCTTACGGTCGTCATAATCTTTCCCTTTTACTATGGGCAGGCCGGCCAGTTTCCAGTTAATAATACCGCCTTTTAAATCATATACCTGTGCAAAGCCAAGCTTGTGCAGCATTACAGCGGCATCATTACTGCGTACACCAATGGCGCAATAAACAAAAACCGGTAATTTTTTATCAATGCTCGCAATACGTTTTTCAAAAACTGAATCGTGTATATCCATAAACACCGCATTTTTAATATAGCTCCTGCTTATTTCGGCAGGCGTTCTAACATCTAAAATAAAAGCATTGGGCGTTGCCTTGAGTTTATCTGCAAATGTCTTTGCCGAAAGTTTTTCCTGTGCAAAGGCTATGTTGGCAAGCATGATTACTGCTAAAAAAAGTATTGTATAATTAATGATTTTTTTCATTGTTATGTTTTGTAAAGATACAAATGAATTTTCTGCAAGCGTTTTTGTTTATACCTTTAAACTGTTAAAAATAAAACTATGCCAACAGCAAACGAAGTAGTAACACACATGATGAAAAATGATTTATTTAGCCAATGGCTGGGTATTGAAGTGCTGGATATTAAAGATGGTTACAGTAAAATAAAAATGAGCGTACGCCCCGAAATGATAAACGGCTTTGGCATTGTACATGGTGGTATTGCGTTTTCTTTATCCGACAGTGCTTTTGCATTTGCATGTAACAACCGCAATAATTTATCTGTTGCCCTGGATACATCCATCAACTTTACAAAACCGGTACATGTTGGTGATGTGCTGACCGCAGAAGCTAAAGAATTGCACAACGGAAAATCAACCGGCTTGTATCATATTACTGTTACCAACCAAAGAGATCATGTTGTTGCTTTGTTTAAAGGAACTTGTTTTCGTACCAATAAAGCACTGATGCCTGATGAATAAGTATATAAGTAAATAGGTAAAAAAGTATCTTCATTTCAACATTTCAATTTTTAATTTAAACCTTTTAATTATGGACGAATTAACTTTTGGTTTTGAAGAACTTGAGTTATGGAAAAAAGTAAGAGAATTTAAAAAAGAGGTGAGTGCTGAAGTTAAAAATTACCATCTGAAGAAAAGTATAGATTAACAGACCAGTTAATCAGAAGCTCAAGATCAATTAATGCTTTGATATCTGAAGGTCATGGAAGATTTACTTATGCAGATCAATTACATTATTGTGTTCAAGCCAGAGGAAGCTTAGCAGAAACTATCAATCATTTGATAGATGCCTTGGATGAAAAATATATTGATATTGAAAAACTGAATTATTATAAATTGAAGGGAAAAGAGATTGAAAAACTTTTAAATGGATATATGAATTACTTACGAAAGCTTAGGGATAAAAAATAACTAATCCTGCTGAGCCATTACTTTTATACTTTTCTACTTATATACTTTTAATCATGATCTACGAATTTGAAGGATACAAACCTGTGATTCATGAATCCTCATTCATTCATCCACAAGCGGCTGTAACCGGTAATGTAATTATTGACAAAGATTGTTACATTGGCCCTGGTGCTGCCATACGTGGCGATTGGGGACAAATTATTATTGAAGACGGATGCAATGTGCAGGAGAACTGCACCATACACATGTTTCCCGGCGTTACGGTTTTTTTAAGAGCCGGTGCACATATTGGCCACGGTGCAATAATACACGGCGCAACCATTGGTAAAAATTGTTTGGTAGGTATGAATGCTGTAATTATGGATAATGTTTTGCTTGGCGATGAATGTATTGTTGGTGCTTTAAGTTTTATTAAAGCTGATGAAGTTTTTGAAAGCCGGAGTTTAATTGTTGGCAATCCTGCAAAAAAAATTAAAGAAGTAACCGATGAAATGATACAATGGAAAACTGAAGGCACAGCCATGTATCAGCAATTACCAAAAGATATGTTTGAGAGTTGGAAGGAATGTGAACCGCTGAGAACAGTTCCTGAAAACAAGCAACCACAATCTGCCAATTATAAAACCTGGAACGAAAAGAAATAATTGACTGTACTGAAAACTTAATTTTTAAAGTAAATCAGTAAAATATTTTTCTCTGTACTTTTTTGGAACTGTCCAGATATTAATACAGGATTTCAATATATTATCAACCGGGTCAATTGCATTTGTTACTTCAATTTCATCAATAACTTTAAGTGAAATTTTTAACGTGGAGTCGAGCAAAAGAAGGCTATTCAATGCGAAAATCACATGGCCGTTTATTTTCTTTTCTTCTCTAATTTTATTTGGAGTCGTTATTTCAAAAGCCTGTTTCGTATCAATAATAATAGCTCCCTGAGAGCCTATATATTTAAACTTAGTAAATGATTCTGGACATAGTGCTATAGTATATTCTTTTATTAAATCAACATCTAATTCCGTAGGGCTAACAATTGTAACATTTGCAACATAAATTGGATTACCTTTCATTGCATTTGCTTCACCAGGTTTCGCTTTTAAAGATCTACAGGTATCTATCCTCAATTTAAAAATATTGGATTCGTTTTGACTTTTCAAATTTAATCCCAAAGCAATTAAAAGTATCGTCAATAGAATTCTCACGTGGAATAAGTTTTTAATTTTAAGCGATATAACTATTTAGGCTTTCCCCAAATCAATTTTTCATTTTTAGCTTCTTCAAAAAAGTCGGGTATTTTACCATCGCCTTTGCCGGTAAAACCGCCATCGGGTGCGCCTAAATAAT